>NZ_CAWUDN010000095.1:0-31207 GCF_963920915.1 Nostoc sp. PCC 9305 | reverse complement strand
GGGGATCTAAACGCTGTGAGGCAACTCTCAAAGACTTGTGTATACACCGTAGCCTTTTAGGAGAGAGGCTTTGAATATTACCCCTTTTCTTTAGGTTGGAGGTCATTGGACTCAACCCAGAAGCGCTATATATATCGGCTAACATTCATTACATAATTTGCCGACTAACCCATTGGTTAGTAGCACTCTATAGCGGTTTTTTATTGATGCACGACACTTTTTTGTTGTGGGATGAGTATCTTAACCGTCCCTTGTATTTCGAGGCAAAGAAAGATGCCCACTATACAAGATTCATGCCTTACTTCAGCAGTCCCGGAAATAACAACTATGATATCTATGCAGTGACTACACTTTCTAGATGCGAAAGTTGAGGAATTTCTGCTACAAGCGCTTTGCCGATTTCTAGAGAAGATGTGGCAGCCGGAGAAGGAGCATTGCAAACATGAATGGAGTTTTGACCAGAAACAATCAAAAAGTCGTCTACAAGCTTGCCATCGTTCATTAAGGCTTGAGCGCGAACTCCTGCATGGGTGGGAACTAAGTCTTCTGCTTGAACTTCGGGAATTAGTTTTTGTAAACTTCTGGTGAAGGCTGCTTTGCTAAAAGAACGAATGATTTCTTGAATGCCTTCATCAGCGTGTTTAGCTGCTAACTTCCAGAAACCGGGATAGGTGATGACTTCCAGAAAATCCCGTAAGTCAAAGTCGGTTTTTTTGTAACCTTCGCGTTTGAGGGATAGAACTGCGTTTGGCCCTGCATGGACGCTACCATCAATCATCCGAGTAAAGTGGACACCCAGGAAGGGGAAATCTGGATTGGGAACTGGATAGATTAGTGTCTTGACCAGATAGCGTTTTTCTGGGGTGAGTTCGTAGTATTCTCCCCGGAATGGCACAATTTTGGCTTGGGGTTCAACTTGCCCTAGTTTGGCGGTGCGATCGCTATGCAATCCAGTACAATTAATTACAAAGCGGGTTTCAAAGTTACCTTTATTTGTTTGCAGTACCTGATTTTTACCACTTGGAGAGATTTTCAGGACTTTTGTATTCAGGTGCAAATCTCCACCCTGCTGTTGAATTAGCTGGGCATATTTTAAACAAACTTGCTTGTAATTAACAATACCAGTTGAGGATACGCGAATCCCACCTACACATCTTACGTGAGGTTCAATTTCCCTGACTTCTTCGGGGCTAATTCTCTGGACTTCTATGCCATTGTCTAAGCCGCGTTGGTAGAGATTTTCTAAGCGTGGTAGTTCTTGTTCTTCAGTTGCAACAATTACCTTACCACAAACTTCATGGTCAATTCCATGCTCTTGGCAGAATTCTACCATTGAACGAGAACCATCACGACAAAATTTAGCTTTGAAACTTCCTGGCTTGTAGTAAATACCAGAATGAATTACCCCGCTATTATTGCCAGTTTGGTGAAATGCCCATTGGCTCTCTTTTTCTATTACTAAAATACGGGCATTGGCATAGCGTTTTCCTAAAGCCAACGCTGTCGAGAGTCCAACTATTCCCCCACCTATAATCGCAAAATCATACATTAGTATTATCGCACTTCAAATTACAGTAAATCTATAAAGTTGGGAGTTAATAATTAGAAGTTAGGAGTGAGGAGCTAAAACTCATAACTCATAACTCATAACTTATAACTCTCTTTCTACCATACCTTCCAAGGAGCCTGATTGTTTTTCCACAGCCCTTCGAGATAGTTTTTATCGCGTAAAGTATCCATTGGTTGCCAAAACCCATCATGTCTGAAAGCAGATAGCTGTTCCATATCAGCTAGCTTTTCTAATGGCTCTTGTTCCCACACTGTAGAGTCATCAGCAATTAAGTTGATTACTTCTGGTTCTAACACAAAATAACCGCCATTAATCCAAGCTCCATCACCTTCAGGTTTTTCCCGAAAGCTGGTGATTTTGGTTTGCTCATGTCCTAAAGAAATAGCACCAAAACGCCCCGCTGGTTGAACGGCTGTGAGTGTTCCTAAGCTATTTTGTGCTTTGTGAAATTTAACTAGCTCGGTGATATTAATATTACTGACACCATCGCCATAAGTAAAGCAAAAAGTCTCGTTACCAAGATGTTCGCTGATTCGCTTTAAGCGTCCGCCTGTCATTGTATTATCACCCGTATTTACTAAGGTGACGCGCCAGGGTTCTGCATAACCAGAATGCACGTTCATCTGGTTAAAGCGCATATCAAAGGTAACATCTGACATGTGTAAAAAGTAATTAGCAAAATACTCTTTAATTATGTAACCTTTGTAACCACAACAAATAATAAAGTCATTAATGCCGTGAGCAGAGTATGTTTTCATTATGTGCCAGAGAATTGGCTTACCACCAATCTCAACCATCGGCTTGGGTCTAACACTGGTTTCTTCACTGAGGCGTGTACCAAGACCTCCAGCCAAAATCACCGCTTTCATGCAATTACCTCGGAGATTTGTAGGGATATGATTATTTAACTTTTTCGAGATGAAGCGGATGCACTTAAAGGGAGAGAAATGTATTTCTGATTTCTGTTTCTCCGTCAATAATCTAACTGTAATTTCCGATGAAATTATAAAGGTAGGATAAATTAAAATCTTTTCTATATAAAAGCTCTATGAATATCTATAAATACAGAAATAAATTACTCAATAAAATAAAAATATTACCTATAAAATAACTAGGGTTAGCAAGTGCTAACCCTAGTCAGGCTTGATTTTTTTAAATTCAAACCAATAATATGCTAGTAACAAAACTTACTTGTTTCTAGTTAGTTTTTTCCACATTACTTGAGCCTTGGAATAAAGGGTCACATTTGTTTTCGATGACTACACACATATTACTGAGTGCTTGTTGATAATTATCCATGTCATCTTGCTCAAGAAATATTTTGGCAGATGCCTGTATATCTTCGACAGCTTTTGTCTGGTTTTTGTTAGCTTCACTACCGCCATATTGTGCCAGTTCATAGCGAACCATGCCTCGTTTGAGATATGCTTTTGCTAGTTTAGGGCTTAGAGTTAATGCTTGGTTAAAGTCAGCGATCGCTTGATTATATTCTTGCTGATAATTGCTGCTATATTGAGCAATTTGATAATAGACAACGCCCCGCTGGAAGTAAGCTTCGGCTTTGGAGACATTAAGTTGTATGGCTTGAGTAAAATCTGCGATCGCTTTTTTGTAAGCTTGTTGAGATTCACCGCTGTATTT
Source organism: Nostoc sp. PCC 9305 (assembly GCF_963920915.1). Classification (NCBI taxonomy): domain Bacteria; kingdom Bacillati; phylum Cyanobacteriota; class Cyanophyceae; order Nostocales; family Nostocaceae; genus Nostoc; species Nostoc sp. PCC 9305. Next base: position 27,996 of record NZ_CAWUDN010000095.1, on the reverse strand, counting down.
AGCCATTTGGGCGCGGACAATCCCCCGTCTGACATAAGCTTCAATCTCATGATTATCCAAACCAATGGCTCGATTATAGTCTGCGATCGCTAGATTATACTCTCGATCGGGATCGTTGCTATATTCGGCGAGCATATAGCGGGCATTGCCCCGATTTACCAGAGCTTTGGTTTGATTGGGATTGATTTTCAGAGCTTGGCTATAATCTGTAACCGCGCCTTCATAGTCTTTCAGGTTATAGCGAGCATTGCCACGATTTACAATTGCTCTAGCGTGTGTCGGTTCTTGTTCAATTGCTTGGCTAAAGTTGACAATTGCCTTGTCATAGTCTCGCTCTTTATAAGCAATATAACCTTGCTGATAAGAATCAGCGAAGCTGAGTTTGTTGTTTGGCTGGGAAGGCTTGATTGTTTGTTGGGTGTAAGCATTTTGGGAAACTAACGGCTGAGTAAATTTAATCATTACGTCTGCATATCCCAATAAACCAAAACCCAGCAAACAACAAATAACCGGGTACAATTTTGACTTTTTGGAAGGTTTATACGAACCGCTGGGAGTCATTGGCTGCCAATAATTAGCTGGCTGCGGTGACATGGCTCGCTGGGGAAAATGCGGTGTTTGATTGTAGCGTTTTCTCGCTTTGATTCGCGGTTGGAGATGTTCTCTAGCTTCTATAGCCCGATGTGATGGAAAGGGGTCGCGTCCACCTAATCGCACGGTACGTTCGCACCACGGACAGCTACGCATGTGGTTGTTGTAGCGATGCTGGGGATTTGTCGTACAGGTAATCAGGGACTCTTCGGCTTCAGCGATGGCTGAGAGCCAAGTTTGCGCACTGGGACGTAGTTGTGGGTTATTATGACCTTCTTCAAAACAACGGACAAATAATTCTTGTAAGCTGGGATGGAGAATTTCCCAAGGGGGGGCGATGGGTGTTGGCAGGTAGGGTACGTAACGCTTTTCGCTGTAAGTGAAATGACCCGATGCAATGCGGGCTTCGTAAGGTGGTGGCTCAATCGCACCTTGAAAAATCCCCGAAAATGGGTGGGTGCCTTCCATTAAGAGTTGAAAGACTAGCACCCCTAACCCAAATAAATCGTGAGAGATTTCGCGATCGTGCTGGGCAAAAGTTTTATTTTGTAGTTCTGGTGGAGTAAACTCTGGTTTACCTACTGGACAGCGATAAACAACATTGCTGTTTGGGTCGGTTACTTGGAAAGAGTCTGTGTCTATCAAAGTCACCAGTGCCGTATCACTGACGAGGATATTAGACTCGTTCACATCACCAATGCAATATCCACTAGCGTGCAAAGCGGCAAAAGCCGCCGCCAGGTTACGAGCCGTGCGGAGCAGGTACTGATAGTTGAATAGGGGGCAATGTTGCCGACGGGTTCTGGGGTTGTAAAAGTCGATGATTGGACGCATCCCCTGAATACGTGGCATCAAAAAGCCCAGGATGCTATTTTTGCCATCTGCCGCCCGTAATAAATCCTCTGGCCAAGCGATAGAGATATGCCCTAAACTCGCCGTGGGGTTTTCTGGCGGGTTGGCAAGCATCGCCTGGAGTTTATCAGCATGGGCAGTGGTTGGCTTGTGGTAAATCTTCGCCACCAAATCGTTATCGGATGGCACAGCATAAACACAAGCTTCACCGCCACGTCCCAAACTGACATTGAGACTGAGGATTTCTTTTCTGGGGGAACAACGTAGTACCTGCATAATGAAATTACCGCTAACGGAAGTTATTGTAAGATGTAGAAACCTTTAGATTTGTTGCTCATGAGTCGTTGAATGCAGCTATAATGAGTGTTAAATCATCATCAGTGCGTTGCGTAATCCGCTCTGAGCGTAGAAATTTTACCAATTGCTCCTTCGCTTCTGTCTTATCCTCGGTATTGGCGACAAATTCAAACAGCGGAAAAAAGAATGGTTTGTGAGGTTCGCCAACAACCATATTCAAAGCCAGCATTTGTAATCCGTCGGTGATGATACCAACGTTTACTATGTCTGTGCGCCATAATCTCATTTGTGCTGTATCTAAGGCATGAGGCGAAGTTAAAAAAGTAGTTTCGTTAATGTATTCACCACTGTCAGGCATAGTTAGTGCTAGCAGGTTGCCCAAACGATCTTTTGCCACTGCCAAACCATCACCTATCTGAACTACAGCTACAACTTCTGGTGTGGCAACCAGCATAATTAAGGTAGTTGCTAAATCTTGAGGCTGTTTGTCACAAGTAGCCGCCTCATGCTCCACAGCTTTTTTGGCAGCTAGTATGGCATCATTTAAGAGCGATCGCACCAATGTATCATCAGTCAAACTTTTTCGGGTCAGCCCCTTGGTAGAAATGTTTTCGATTGCTGTCTCCACAGCAACCATCGCTCCCACTTTCCCCAGGCTAGCAGAACCCGCGCCATCTGCTGCGGCCGCCACTAAAACATTATCTGACAATATCTGCCAGTGATGAGCATCCTGACATAATTGATTGTTTTTTAAGTGACTTGTACCACATACAGAAGCAGCCACAATCCGCCATTGAGCAATCTGTTTTGATATGTTCATAAATTTTTTTTCAAGCAGCTAGCTGTGTAAACATCAAGCTGCGATTTTTCATTAAACAGTTCCCCAACCAATCGGCGGTAGTGCTACCTGTTCGTCTACTTGTGAATGAGAAACAGCCGACATACTAGTTGACAGCCAGACAAACATCTCGATAAAATTTAGTCCTTTAAGCTTTAAGGGAGTACGTACAGTTATTTGATTTAAACGCGTCATATTCGCATTTTCTACTCCAACTGTAAAGAATGCTACCCGCTTGTTCGCCTCGTCTCCCTGTAGACGCTGGGATGCTTGCTCTACTACTTGCTCTAACTCACCTTGGGGTTCTCCATCAGTAATCATAAATACCCAAGGACGATAGTAAGCAATCCCGTTGGCACGATACTGAGATTTCCGCTCTTGAATTATGTCCAAAGCTTTATGAATTCCCGCACCCATTGTTGTCAAGCCTTGGGCTGTCAAAATCGGCGGATTGAATTGATCGGCAGTCACAAAGTCTTGTAATACATTGATATTACTATCAAAAGTGACGATCGCCACTTCCACCCGTCTGGCGGCTAAAGAATTTTTGACTAATTCATCCTTTAAGCTTAGTAAACCTTGATTTAAAGCCTCAATCGCCTCTCCTTGCATCGATCCAGATGTGTCTAATAAAAGTACACAAGGACAACGTGGTTCTGGGTTCTCAGCAAATTCTACTACTTCATCAAGTCTTAATGTATCATGCATAACTTTTTGTGTTATGTTAAAGTCCAAAGCTTTATTTCCCTTTGCTCAGAGTATATAGTTCCAATCGCCGAGGCGACTACAGAATATAGTATCTATTGGTAGACGCTCTAATCTTTATTAAACAAATTATTTTCATGAAGTTCTCTATATATTTAAGATGAACTTGAGCACAGCTTAGTTTAGCAAAAAAGAGTTTATCAAAACCCAGCATTACCTGTTGTAATGTATCTACCAAAAAGCTATATCCATTAAACCTACAGTACAATAAATACGTAAACTTTCCTAGATAAGTTTTTAAAGATTTTATGTAGAAGAATCGTTTCTTTAAGGAAAAGTAATTAACCATAATTAAGCTCGTTCACTCTAGAAGTATACCAGTGTAACTACGCGAACTTGGAATCAAATTTGCCTCTTGAAGTGAGTGGGCATAAATAAACATCATTATTAAGGTCTTCACTCAAGAGTTGTCAGTAGTTAGTAAAATCCAGAAATAACCAACATCTACTGATAATCTAGCTATGATAGATGCTTACCTTTATTCACACCTACTTGTTTTTTGAGATAGATTAAGTAAAATGTGCCAAATGTAACAAGGGACTTAGAAGCCTTACATTTTTTAATATATGTACATATTTTCAAATAAATAATTTGTGGTTAGAAAAATATTACAAAGAAGAGAATACTTTATAGCTCATATTTTCAATCTACAAATGTTCAGTTGTTGATTCCGCAAAAAACTTGAAAAATATGAATAACTCAGGTACATTCACCAAACTACGCCCTCTAAGTTTGTTAAGACAATTATCTAATTGTTCCGACAGTACTTGTTTACAAGTATTGAGTAACTCAGTTTTTTGGTCGATTTACTTAGAACAGGGCAAAATAACTTACGCTACCCATTCCGTGGAACCCTTTGATCGACTAGAACGCCATTTGCGACGCCTCAGCCAGCAAATTCCACTCCTTACTAATGAGGTTCGCATTCAAGTACGGCTGATGTTTGAACCTGACTCACACAGTCAGTTAATCAAAGATGACACTAATTCCAGAAGCCACCCTCCTGAGTATCAGGCTATATCCTGGCTTGTTAGTCAACAACATTTACATTCTACACAAGCAGCAGTGCTGGTTCAAGAATTAGTTAAAGAGGTCATTGAATCATTTTTACTCATCAAGGAAGGTACTTATGAATTAACAGCACCTCTTGAGAGAATGCCAAAAATTTGCAGGCTAGGTGTAGAAAAAATTCTAGAGCATTGCCAAGTAAGATTACAGAATTGGCAGGCTTTTATACCTAAAATTTCTTCTCCATATCAACGTCCATATCTGTTGATTAACAGTAAGTTTGACGAGCAAGATTTACCAAATCTACAGCCAGATTTAATTAACTGGATGAAGGGTTTTAGCCTGTGTCATCTGGCTGTAATTTTGAATCAAGATGAAATTCAACTAGCTCGCAATTTATACCCTTACATCCTTAAGGGTGCGATTATCCTCCATGAACCCGATCCGCCATTTGATAAGTTACCAAAGATTTTTGAGGAGCGATCGCTTTTCTCAAAATTGATTTCAGGGTTAGTTGACACCAAAGAAGAACTAAGTAGCACTGTCAATTCTTACCAAAATATTCCTGAAGAGAAAATAGTTCCTGTTCAGCGATTACCACAGATTTCTACTCCTCCCAAAGAAAACTTTCAGGAACCAACAATATCAAATAACATAAATTCTGCTTCCCAAAGAGTAACGGCTGCTACTGTAACAGTAAAAAAAGTCCACAAAATTGTTTCTGTAGATGATAGCCCTACAATTCTTAAAGAAATTAGTTATTTCTTAGAAAATGAAAATTTTTCTGTAGTGACTATTAACGATCCAGTGAAAGCAGTTTTGTCAATTATAAGGCACAAACCGGATTTAATTTTGTTGGATTTAAACATGCTAGGAATTGATGGTTATGAGTTGTGCCGGATTATACGAAATAATTCCCTATTTAAAAATACTCCTATTATCTTTGTCACTGGGAATAAAGGGATTGTAGACAAAGTAAAAGCGAAATTAGTTGGGGCTTCTGGATATCTGACTAAACCGTTTACCCGCGCCGAATTACTGAAAATAGTCTTTATGCATTTGACTTAAATTAACTACTCCAATGAGTTTTTACTGCACATTACTTTGTGCAATAATCTACACATGATTACTAATCTCGAAATTGACGAAAACTTAATTAAGGAAGCTCTCGAACTTGGTAGTCATCCAACTAAGGATGCTGTTGTTGAAGAGACATTACGAGAGTATGTACAGCGTCGAAAACGACTGAAAATTCTGGAGCTATTTGGTACGATTGAATACGACGATGATTATGACTACAAGCAACAGCGCCAGAGTCGATGAAAGTCATTGTTGATACTTCAGCCTGGTCTTTAGCTCTCAGACGCAAAAACTTCACTCTAGCAGAAAACAGAATAATTTATTAAGTCTGCTTTCTGGCTCAACTAATAATAAAATTTTTGACTATGGAGTATAAAAAATGAAAAGTGTAGTAAGCGCAGCAGTTATATTAACATTGATTGGTGGAGCAAATTGTCTTCCTACCTATGGACTCTTATCAAATATCAAGCCTTCAAGCATAGAAGTTAAATCAATTGCTCAAGGTAATCCTCAACAATTGATGGCTAGAGTTGGAACTACTTTAAATACTTCATTTTATCTTAGATATGGAAGGACAGCTTACCTCCCCACTGAAAATATTGAAATCAAATTTTCAAAAGTTATCCAGGATTCGCGGTGTCCTTCTGATGTAACTTGTATTTGGCAAGGGCAAGTTATTATTGGATTAGACATCATAAAAAATGGTCAGCAAGTTTCAACATTAACGCTAACCCTTGTCCCAGGTCGTGATGCTTTACCAATTCAATTTTTAGATAAGTATTCGGTTAAATTGATAGGGGTTTCCCCGTACCCAAATAGCAAAAAGGCGATCGCACTCAGAGACTACATTGCTAAAATTGTTGTTAGTAAACCGTAGATGACCAACCTTTGACAGGCTTTTGTCTGAAACAAAACACCCGGATTTTTCACAAGCGAGAAATCCGGGCGTATGTGGTTTAAGGTCAAAATCAACCAAATAAAAATAAAGTCTTACCTCTCTGCGTAGATAGATTCTCAGTATTTACATAATTTTTACATTGCCAGTCTAACGTAGTAGGATTGTTCAAGTGAAAGGGTACGCCTTGCAAGGCGAGTAGCCATCGATCGCTAGCAGGCACCCTAAAATAAGAACAAAAGACGATTCCTAAAACAAGCACACTCCATGCGTATTTCTCTAAATTGGCTGCGCGAACTAGTAGAGATAAAACTTAGTCCAGAAGAATTAGCCGAAACCCTGACAATGGCGGGGTTTGAGGTAGAAGAGATTGAAGACCGCCGCACTTGGGCAAATGGCGTGGTGATCGGCAAAGTGCTTGAGCGTCAACCCCATCCCAACGCCGATAAATTGAGCGTTTGCCAAGTTGATATCGGTACAGGTGAAACTTTAAATATTGTCTGTGGCGCTGCCAATGTGAAGGCAGATATCTATGTGCCTGTGGCAACTACGGGTACTTACTTACCCAAAATAGATTTAAAAATTAAACCTGCAAAACTACGTGGTGTGCCATCTCAGGGCATGATTTGTTCTTTAAAGGAACTCGGTTTGCCCACCGATGTCGATGGAATTCATATTTTTACCCAGGAAAATTTACCATTGGGTAGTGATGTGCGGCCGTTGTTGGGTTTAGATGATGTAATTTTAGACCTAACCGCAACTGCCAATCGCGCTGATGCTCTGAGTATGGTAGGCGTAGCCAGAGAAGTAGCAGCTTTGACGGGTGGAAAGTTGAGCATTCCTGAACCTGGTGAAGTCTCTATTCCCAAAAATACCGGAAATTTAACTTTAAAAATTGCCGATACCCAAGCTTGTCCTGCATACATCGGTACGGTAATTGAACAGGTGAAAATTGCTCCATCTCCTGAATGGTTGCAACAGCGTTTGCGGGCGGCTGGGGTACGTCCCATTAGTAATGTGGTGGATATTACTAACTACGTTTTGTTGGAATGGGGACAACCATTGCACGCCTTTGACTGCGATCGCATACAATCTGTTGCAAGTAGCCAAAATTTAACCATCGGCGTTCGCTTCGCCAATAATGGAGAATTCTTAAAAACCCTAGATGGACAAACTCGCACCCTATCAACCCAAAATTTGTTAATCACTGCTAACGACAGACCCGTTGCACTGGCGGGAGTCATGGGTGGAGAAGAAACAGAAGTCCATGAAGGTACTCAAAGCCTAGTTTTAGAAGCAGCTTTATTTGATTCCGTGGCAATTCGCCGTTCTTCGCGCAGTGTTGGGTTAAGAAGTGAGGCTTCTGGCAGATACGAACGGGGAGTTAACCGGGCTGAGTTGGAAATAGCCAATCGCCGCGCTTTATCCTTAATTAGCGAATTAGCTAGTGGAATTCTTGTCCAGCAGGAAATTGCCGACACCCGCCCCGATCCATCTACCTGGAGTCGTTCTATCGCCCTGCGTTTAGACAGAGTTAATCAGATATTGGGGCCAATCGAATTGGAAGAGGACACAGGTGAACTCCAAGAACAAGATGTTGAGCGCATCCTGACTGCATTGGGATGTAAGTTAACTCCTTCAGGAGAAGATAGCAGCCATCAACCCACATGGTCTGTCTCTGTTCCACCTTATCGTTACCGCGACTTAGAGCGAGAAATTGATTTAATTGAAGAAATCGCCCGTCTCTATGGCTACAACAAATTCTGTGATACTTTACCAGAAAAAGCGGAAGCTGGTTATCTACCTTTAGATCAAGAACTAATTCGCAAATTACGAGCTTTCTTGCGGGCTGAAGGATTGACAGAATTAATCCATTATTCTTTAGTCAAACCAGGAGAAGACAGAAATATAGTCCTGTCAAACCCCTTATTTGTCGAATATTCAGCGCTGCGAACCGATTTGTTATCTGGGTTAATTGATGCCTTTCAATACAATTTAGAGCAGGGTAATGGTGCGCTGAACGGCTTTGAAATCGGGCAAATTTTCTGGCGAGAAGAAGATGGTTTGCAAGAAACAGAAGCCCTGGCGGGAATTATCGGAGGCGATCGCACTTTAGGTAAATGGTCAAAAAGTGGACGCGAAGAACCCATCACCTGGTTTGAAGCCAAAGGCATTTTAGAAAGTGTATTTCGGCAACTTAGCTTGCAAATTGAATTTCAACCCGATCGCCGCGACGATCGCTTACATCCAGGACGCACCGCTTCTCTGTGGATTCGGGGTAACAGACTGGGGATTTTTGGGCAACTCCATCCCCAACTGCGACGAGAAAAAGGTTTACCAGATTCCGTCTACGTTTTCCAGTTGGATCTAGATGTGCTTTTAGATTCGCTAGAACAAGATGAAGTTCTCGTCCCCACATTCCAGCCCTATTCTACCTATCCAGCTAGCGATCGCGACATCGCCTTTTTCGCACCAGTGAAAATCTCAGTTTCCGAAATTGAAAAAGTAATTACCAAAGCTGGTAAAGATTTGCTCGAATCGGTGGAATTATTTGATGAATATCGCGGTGAAAATGTCCCTGAAGGACAGAGGAGTTTAGCATTCCGCTTAATTTATCGGGCTAGCGATCGCACTTTGACTGAGGCTGAAGTCGAACCAGTACATAATAAAGTCCGCGAAGCCTTGGTGGAAAAATTCGGCGTCAACTTGAGAAGTTAGGAGTAAATACGGGAACAGGTTACAGGTGACAGGGTACAACAAAGAAAAACTATTCCCTGTAACCTGTACCCTGTAACCTATAAACTGAGATTTTAAATTTTTAATTGATTAACCATGCCTAAATATATACTCTGGGGAACTTACTGCGAAGACGTTATCGAAAAACGCACCCCCCACCGTCAAGCTCATTTAGACGGATTAGCAAAACAGAAAGAATCTGGTGTGCTGATTACTATCGGCCCCACCAAGGATGTTACAAAAATTTTTGGGATTTACGAAGCCGAAGACGAAGCCACTGTGCGCCAGTTAATTGAAAACGATCCTTACTGGAAAAATGGCATCTGGACTGAATATTCAGTCCAAGAATGGATTCAGGTTTTATAAATTGGTGTTGGGCATGGGAAGATGAACTTGGAAGTTGAGCCTCTGAACTCGGAAGTTGAGCTTTTGAACTCGGAAGTTGAGCCTTTGAACTCGGAAGTTGAGCCTCTGAACTCGGAAGTTGAGCCTTTGAACTCGGAAGTTGAACCTCTGAGTATGAAATTTGAACCTCTGAACTCGGAAGTTGAGCCTTTGAACTCGGAAGTTGAACCTCTGAGTATGAAATTTGAACCTCTGAACCTAAAAGTTTCAGTTTTAACTCTCATCGATCTCTCCCATCCCTCCATGCCCCATGCCCAATGCCTCATGCCCACATAATTATGAAAATTTGGCAGGTTGATTTTTATCGTCGTCCCTCACAAGATGCGTCTGGACAAATTTTATGGGAATTGTTGATTTGTGACGCAACTCGTAGCTTTGAGTATGAAGGTAGCTGTCTCCAGTCAGAAGCAAATTCTAATTGGGTTGCGACTCAACTTGAGCTAGCTGCTGGTGAAAAATTGCCAGATGTAATTCAGGTATTTCGTCCTCAGTCTTTAAGCTTAATTGAAGCGGCTGGACGCAACTTAAGTATAAATGTCGAACCTACCCGCCACACCTTGGCATTAAAGCAGTGGTTACAAGAAAAGCAATATCCCTCAACGTTAGATAAACCACCCCCAACACCATTACCAGAAAACCTTTGGGGAGAACAATGGCGTTTTGCAAGTTTAGCTGCTAGTGATGTAGAAACGAGATTTAGCGATCGCCCCATTCCCATTTTGCACATCCCAGAACATCTCAAACCAATCAATTTGGGTTTAGCATCAACAGTCCCCGTTCCTGGTGTAGTAATTTATGGTGGACGGCAATCAATGCGCCTAGCACGGTGGTTGCAGCAAGCCCGTCCCGTCAGCTTGAACTACATTTCTGGCGCACCGGATGGCTTAATATTAGAAGCTAGCTTGGTGGATAGATGGATTGTTGCCACATTTGAAGATCCAGAAGTTACAACAGCAGCCCAAGCATTTGAACAACGCAAAAAGCATTGTCGAGGATTGCATTTTTTGTTAGTTCAACCCGAAGATTCTGGTATGACTTATAGCGGCTTTTGGTTATTGCGGGCAGAAAATTGATATTAATTGCCAAACATATTTGTCTGCTTAATTTTTATAGCTAAAGAAATCGACTATAGAGATAAAAGTGAGGCGGAGGCAATGAACAAATTAAACTATTTCTTCCTGCTTTTGACTTAAATACATCGCAATTCCTTTCTCGTAGTAAGCTGCTTCATTAATAAAAATAGGATAAACAGTAGACGCTCCTTCATAGAAAATATCTTTCCCTTCAAAAGTCAGAAACATTGGATCGCCTGGATGCAAAGGTTCATAATCCCTAAACTGAAGCTGGGGGTGAATCATGGCTTGAATTTCCCCGCGTAGGCGCAGCCCACCGTAGGCATCGCTTCTAGGATAATCGACAGTTCCAATGTATTTATAAAGTGTAAGGTGGTTGCTTGTCTGCGGAATATTCCCCTGATTGCACCTTTCAAAATAATCTAAAACTGCATAAATAAGCTGTTCTGTTTCTTGAAATAATTCGGCGTTTAAAACATTTTGAGCCACAGCCCCAACTTCTATAACAAAACCCAATTCACACAAAGAACGGAGAAAACCATTTTCTTTGGATTCCTGATTAATACAGACTTTCACTAAAGGATTAATAGAACTTAAATAAGCGCCTAAGCGAAGTAAGAAAGGATGCATATCACAAAAAATCAGAGTTAACCCCATATTGGCAGTTGTGCTGTGCAAATCAACAATTACATCTACAAAGGGCTGATTTTGCGGTTGCAATATCTGTTGAATTGCTTTTGCCCGCATATCTTCATAACTTGAGAGTTGGGGATTTTGTAAGCCTTGATTAGTGAAACAACGATTTAAATCTTTTTCAATGTATCGTTTGCCTTCTTCAATAGCTTTGAGATTGCCAAGTAATGCCAGAGTTTCAAAACTAGCCCTGTTAATTAAATTAGGATATTGCTGAAACTTTTTGACTAAATGTACTCCTGTTAACTCATTACCGTGGTTTCCTCCAACGATCGCAACTCGTTCAATCTGACTCATAACAACCTCACTGGCTCCCCTACGGTTATTGAGAATAGTGCAAGATACAAGATAGAAGTATAACTGCTGCTGACTAAATCTTGTGAGAGACTGACGCGATATCTACGACGGGCTACGCCTACGCACCATGTTTAAGCAAAAATATGATAACTGTTAAGCTGTTAGCTTTAGCACAAAATGGGGAGGAAATTTATGGAGTATAATTTTCAAGCGCTCGCTGAACTTTACAAAAACGCTCTCCTCAACGATGTCCTCTCTTTTTGGGAAAAATATTCTCTCGATTGGCAGCAAGGTGGCTATTTTACTTGCCTAGATCGCGAAGGCAAAATTTATGATACAGACAAATTCATCTGGCTGCAAAATCGCCAGGTGTGGACTTTTTCGATGCTTTACAACCAGCTAGAAAAGCGCGAAAATTGGCTAAAAATTGCCAGCAACGGCGCTAATTTCCTCGCCCAACATGGCAGAGATAGCGATGGTAACTGGTACTTTGCCCTCACCCGCGAAGGTAAACCACTGGTTCAACCTTACAACATCTTTTCTGATTGCTTTGCGGCGATGGCATTTAGTAAATATGCACTCGCTGGCGGCGAAGAATGGGCAAAAGATGTGGCGATGCAGGCTTACAACAACGTATTACGCCGCAAAGATAACCCAAAGGGCAAATATAATAAAACCTATCCCGGCACACGCCCAATGAAATCATTAGCTGTACCGATGATTTTAGCCAACCTGACTCTAGAAATGGAATGGTTGCTACCAAAGGAAACACTAGAGAATGTCCTAGCCGAGACAGTCCGCGAAGTGATGACCGATTTTCTCGACCAAGAACGGGGACTAATGTACGAAAATGTTGCCCCTGACGGTTCCCACATCGATTGTTTTGAGGGAAGGCTGATTAACCCAGGTCACGGTATCGAAGCGATGTGGTTTATCATGGACATTGCGCGTCGCCAAAACGACACCAAAACTATTAACCAAGCCGTTGATGTGGTGCTAAATATCCTAAATTTTGCTTGGGATAGCGAGTACGGCGGACTGTATTACTTTATGGATGCAGATGGTCATCCCCCACAACAATTGGAATGGGATCAAAAGCTGTGGTGGGTTCACCTAGAGTCTTTGGTTGCATTAGCGATGGGCTATCGGTTGACAGGGCGTGAGGCGTGTTGGGAATGGTATCAAAAGATGCACGATTACGCCTGGTCACACTTTGCTGATTCCGAATACGGTGAATGGTTTGGCTACCTGAATCGACGTGGAGAAGTATTGTTGAACCTCAAAGGTGGCAAATGGAAAGGATGTTTTCACGTACCGCGTGCATTGTATCTTTGTTGGCAGCAATTTGAGGCGATCGCTACTCCTTTGCAATAGACTTATTACAAAAATTCATATTCATAACCACAACTGAAGCTGTCGTTACCACAGCTTCAGTTTTAGTAACAACAGCTTTAAGGTTACTTATAAATGCTTCTGTTGTAGTAACGACGGCTTAAGTTATTGCGATGCCTGCGGCGGTAAACAACGCAGTCAGTTTAATCTTTGTTAGTGTACAAGTAATATTGGAAAGATGTCTCATGAATGTTGTGACACCTAAGCGATTTACCATCGCTGAATACCATCGATTGATTGAACTCGGATTTCTGACAAAGGGCGATCGTATTGAATTAATTCGAGGGGAACTGATTCAAATGACAGCAAAGGGAACACCTCATACAGTTTGTAGTTCTATCCTGTGCCGTCAATTGGATCGGCTTTTAGGCGATGGAGCAGTCATCCGTGGACAAGATCCTATCACCCTTCCTAATCAAAGCGAGCCTGAGCCGGATGTTGTCATTGCAAGAGGAAGAGATGAAGATTATCTCGCTCATCATCCCTATCCTGAAGATATTTTCTTAGTGATTGAAATTTCGGATAAAACTATAGATTACGATCAAACAATCAAGTTGTCATTGTATGCAGAAGCCGGAATTTCTGATTACTGGATTGTAAATTTGCCCGCTCGTCAACTTGAGCGTCATAGCCAGCCATATCAGAATGCTCAAAGTAAGTTTAGCTATCTCAGTAAGCAGATTTCTTTATCGAATCAGTCAGTAGCAATTCCTGGATTTGAAGATGCATTATTAGACTTGAATCGCTTGTTTCCAGAGAGTGCTAATGAATGATTTTCGCTCGTATCCTAAAGTGAGTTAAGCTATTTATGCTTTTGCGATAGACCTTACCTAATAATCTGGGCAGGAAGCAGAAAGTATGAAATTTATACCAATTATGCTAACAGTTTTCCTGTGACTCTGCCAGAACTTGACTGGCTAACTCATGAAATTAGCGATTGGCTTGGCTTACCAATTACTAGAGAGTAAACTACAAACTAAATTCAGCTGCGCCGTCCTCATCAACTTCTGCATCCTTACCCACACCAGTAGGTTTAAATTTAGAGCCATGAATTAATTCACCAAACGCAATTCCTGGATTTTGGTGAAGAATATTCAGCACACTCATAAAATCCCGCACAATTTCCCCTGGTGTCAGTAATGCTTCTGCACCCAAGCGATTAATAATTTCTTGCACAAACTCCTTCAACTCACGATTTGTCAAAGTCTGTTCATACCCAAAATTAAGTGCATGAATCTCAGCTAAACGTTGCAAAAGCGTCAATATTTCTGCCTCACTCAACGGATTTAGCCGAATCACTGGCCCTAAATGTTCCTGAACATTAGCTTGGGCAACAAAACGACTTTCTTTTGTACGTCTTTGCCAAGCTTGGTCTGCAAAAAGTCCGCGTTTGGGGTCTTCTAAAAATTTAGTTGTTCCACCAACAACAATGCCAAGATGTTCTGCTTTACATTGCATGGTGTCGTTAAACATTGCGAGGAGTCGATTATAATTCTTTTCTCGTGTGACTGTAGTAGATATTTGATATAAATGTACGGCTTCATCAACTAGAATTAACAGTCCTTTATAGCCAATCTCAGCGACAAACTTCGCAAACAGTTTTATATAGTCATACCAACTATCATCATCAATAATTACACGCACTCCTAAAGCTGCTTTCGCCTCAACTTTAGTAGTAAATTCTCCCCGCAACCAACGCATTGCTGCATTTTTTAAATTATCATCATCTAATCGATAGCCACGCCAATAAGCGATAATCACGCTACCAAAATCGAAGCCGTGAACTAAGTCTTCAATATACTGAACTACTTCCCTAATTTTCGATTCAACTTGGTCATCAAAACCATCGTCATTGGGACGCATTTGAGTTTCTTTAACCACTTCTTGTTGAATTTTATTAATCCATCCTTCTAAAATCGAAACTAAAGCACCACCATCAGGACGAGTTTTTGTAGCTAGGTGGCTCATTAATTCTCGATAGGTAGCTACACCTTCATGGTTGCTTCCAGCTAATCGGCGTTCCGGGGATAAATCAGCATCAGCTACTACAAAACCTTGCTCCATAGCTCGGTTACGAATTAGTTGTAATAAAAAACTTTTTCCTGAACCGTAGTTACCAATTATGAAGCGAAATGCTGCGACACCTTCTGCAATATCATCGAGATTTTGTAATAGGCTTTTTAGTTCTTTTTCTCGACCTACTGCTATATATTCAACTCCCACTCTTGGTACTACCCCTGCACCAAGGGAATTAATTAAAGCAGTGGAGATTTTCTTCGAGATTTTGAGCTTTGCCATGTATTACACTTCACTTTATTCTAAATACAGAAGCACGCGGTAAGTAGGTAAGGTACATCACCTTACTACTAAATCTTACGACGGCAATAATAATTTAATTTGACGAAGTATGTCTAGCCATGAGGCCTTCATACATCGCAATCATTTTTTTAACATCTGTTATATGCTCCTGATAAACTTTTGGACTTTCCGAATCAGAATTGATTATTAATTCCCCAATAGTATCATTTGCGCGTTCATTTATAGAATCGATTAATAAATTTGGCATAGTGATATTTGCTTCGGCAATTTTTTTAATAGCACTATTGGGATTATCTTGTTCAACTATAGCTTTTAATACTTGTAACTCATATCCTGGAATATTTTCGAGAAAATTAGTCCATTCTTCGGAGATGTTTTCCGATGTCTCAACTTCCGAATTGTCAATAATACCTGAAGATTCAATTATTTCCGAAAATGGAAATAACTCAATATCATCTTCTTGGAAATTATCAGAGAAAGGCTCTGGATTCAATGTTTCTACTTGTTGTAGTAATTCCCATACTTGATTTTGTAATGAGTCTCGTTCTTCTTGCAATAATGAAACTTGTCCTTGTAATTGCTGTAATTCAGCTTTTTGTTCTGCTAGTTGGGTTTGTGAAGAATCAAGAATAGCTTGGATATTTTCTCTTTCGGTTTTCGTGGCTACAAGCAATTGATTATTTTGGGTTGTCTCAACTTCTAGCTCTTGAATTGCAATTCGCAGTTCGTATAATTTTTCTTCTAATTGGGGTTTGAGTCTGCCTAAAAGAGTTAAATTATTTTCAACTTCTTGTTTCTCGTGTTGTAGCTCGGAAATTTGACTTTGCAATTGAGTGATTTCAGCACGAGATACATTACAATTTGACTCTAAACGGCGCTTTTCTGCTGTGAGGATAGAAAAAGCATTGTTCAATTCATTTTGATTGTTCTGCAAATTATGAATTTCAGTTTGCAGGCTACTAACTTCTGTTTCTAGTTGCTTCTTTTGTCCGGCAAATGTTCTTAATTCTCGATGTAGACTATCTCTTTGACTACGGCTTTCTATGACTTGATTTTGCAACTGTTGTGATTCAGCATATAGTAAATTATGATGTTCTTCAATTTGATTTATTTCTCTGACAACACGAGCCTTTAATTCCTCCATATCTTTAATTCGCTTGCGCAGAGAACCTAAAACATATATTTCATAATTTCGGCGCCGCTTGTCTATGAATAATGCTGTTGTATGGATAGTAACGGCAGTAATTACACCTGTGAGAAAGGCTTTATTAAAATCCCAGCTTGGGACAAGGCTAAGACCAAAACTCACACTAAAGGCAACTATCACTAGTATAAATCGATTGCTGATCGTTACTGATTGCATATTGCTGGTTTTTAGCGTAGTAAAATTATTTGAATAAGTAGCTCTCATAGTAATTTATAATTCGTAATTCGTAATTCGTAATTAAATAACACATATAAAATACTTAATTTAAGTGGTTTGTAATTCATTGTTTTGTTTGGTTAGTCAAGATATTTTTCCCAGATTTGGTATCAGAATTGTTATGAACTATTTAATTTTAGTTAATATTGCATAACATTGTTCTGTGAGTTACAAAAAAGCGCAATCATTAATGAAACAATTTTAATGTTAAGTGTTGGATATGTTTTTATTTGCATGAAAAAGTGTTAAATCTGCTTTTAAAAAATCAACAAACTGCCGTGCTGTACGTCCAGAACGACCATTATGACGAGTTGCCCATTGTAATGCCTGAAATTCTAAATCTTCTTGGGTAATATTAAGTTCAGCTTGTGCCACTAGATGTTGTACAATTTTTAAATAAGTTTTCTGATTGGCTGGTTCAAAAGTCAAAGTTAAACCAAAGCGATCGCTAAACGAAAGCTTCTCCTGCATCGTATCCCAGGCATGGATTTCCTCGTTATCCTTGGGAGTCGGTCTATCTACAAAAAACTCCCGAATCAGGTGGCGGCGATTGGAGGTAGCATACACAACTACATTTTGAGGCCGCGCTGTTAAATTACCTTCTAAAACTACCTTGAGGGCTTTAAAGGCATCATCATCTTCTTCAAATGAAAGGTCATCGACAAAGATAATAAATTTTTGTGACACACCTCGTAAATGTTCCACGATTTCTGGTAAGTCTTTTAAATCAGATTTTGCCACTTCCAATAAGCGGAGGCTGCGATTACTATATTCATTCAACAAAGATTTCACTAAAGAAGATTTGCCAGAACCGCGACTACCGTAAAGTAATACATGCAGTGCCATCTCTCCTGATAATAAAAACTCTGTATTTTTCAACAAAGCATCTTTTTGAGATTCATAACCGACAAGGGCACTCAGCTTAATTTGGTCAGAATACCGGATACCGATAAACTGCCCAGATTGCCATCGCAAAGCGCGATATTCTGCAAATAAACCAGAGCCACATTGCCGATAATAAGCTGCTAAATCTTCTACAGCATCACCCCAATTATCTAACTCTTGTAGATATGTAGTGAATTTTGTCTCTACTCCTAGCAATTCTTGCTCTTTATACCACACTACTGGTGAAATCGGCATATAAGCTACGTCTTGTACCCACTCGCTTAAAGAAGCGCTGCTACATTCATAGAGACTTTGCAATATTTGTAAATCATGCTGAACTGCTGTTACTAAAGCTGAGGGCAAATCTTCAAATCCTCGGACTCCCGCCAGCCTTGTAAAGGGATTCTCACAGAAGAGAAGTTGAGTAATTAAATAGTCTTCCCAGTTTTGATTTCTAGCAGCTAAAGCATGGAAGTAACTGCCGTAGGCTTGGAGACAGCCTCGTGCATCGGTGTTAGTGTAACGTATAGCTTGCAACAGTTCCAGAAACGCCATCCCGATTTCACCTTGGAGAACAGACTGGTACAGTAAAAGTGATGCTGCTTGGCGCTGGAGATATTGAACCTTTGTATATAAGGAAGTACTTGCCATTGGTATCGCTAGATTATTTATCAATCAACTGTGTGGTATAGCTAAATAGCTATGGTAAATTGTCTGCTGACCCTGGCAGTAAAGTCAAAGTCTACATAGGTTTTAACAATGAATTTAGGTATAGTTGCTGCTTTGGCCTACGGCATATTAGCGATTGTTGGTGGGGTTATTGGCTACATTCAAGCTACAAGTAGAGTTTCACTCTTAAGTGGTAGCATTAGCGGTTTATTACTAATACTTGCCGCTTACTTTCAACTCCAAGGACAAACTTGGGGTGCGATTTTAGCAGTCTTGGTTACTGCTGTTTTAGTAGTTGTCTTTGCATTTAGACTGGCAAAAACACACAAGTTTATGCCTGCGGGATTAATGACAATTTTGGGTATGCTGGCATTGGCGGTGATGGTGAATCAATTTGTGGCTTTAAGGTAGCATTAGTCTCTCAGCAATAACCACCCTCCTGTGTTTTTGGTATGGCATGACTTTCCCTGCTTTGAATTATATTAGTACATTTATATTACTGTGACTTGTTACCCTTGTCTTTGAAAAATGCCCTGTTTCAAGCTTGACAAAAGTACACTTACATAAGATGCGCTCATGTAGGCTTTATTTGCGATCGCCCATAGTCATCTACAATATGTAGGTGACGAAAATAACGTTACAATCAGGTTTCCAGACATCAATTCTGAAAATTAAATCAAAAAATAATTACTAATTGCTAAAAAACTCCGGTTTTTTTGGCTTTGTGATGATAAATAAAAGTAATAGTGTTGAATGTCATGCTTCGTATCGCGAAGGATTACTCAAATTCTTCGCTGCTTTGAGGATGACTACTGAACATCAAACAACATCTGCTACCAATCAGTTTTTTTTGCTGGGGATGCTTCTTTGCCACAAAAAAAGGCTTTACCACAGAACTTACTCTAGATGTATCTAAGTAACTATGCTGAGAAAGTGTAAAGATGTCACGGTATCTGGGAGCCAATTTTAAAGGAATTGCAAAGGACTTGGTGCCATTTTGGCAGGTTTTTCTCCCAAATATGAGATATTAGTAGATTGTAGAAATCTTTATTGTTATTCACATCTCTCTTCTTGCATTAGTTCCTATCTACTAAAAACTCTTAAGACCAAGCAAATTTGACACGATAAGTTTAAGTAATTTAATGAAGTAGGAAATAATACATGGTATTATCACTGTCTTCTCATAACGTTATCCAGTATCTGCAAGACGCGGGTCTGTGTAGCTCAGAAGATGGCCCATCAGACAAATCTGAGTTGCCAGCATGTAGTCAGAACAATTTCAATTTACTAGTGACTTTAGCAGATAATCGCCAACTGCTCGTAAAACAAGAACGTAACATTAACAACAATGACGGCGCGCCTCATGAATTGTTTCAGGAGTGGCTGTTTCACCAGTTGCTACAACAGTTTCCAGTTCTAGGTAATACTTCGGCAATCGCGCCATTGGTAGTGCATTTTGACGAAGAAAATTCAATTCTTGTCCGTAGCTACTTGAATGAATATCTAGAGCTTGCGACATTGTACCACAACAATGATATTTTTCCACAAGAAATTGCCTCTGCCATCGGCACAACTTTGGCGGGACTGCATCGCGCCACCTACAACCGCCGAGAATATCGGGATTTTATGGCAACTGCTCCCCAAGGAGAGTTTCGCTACGGGTTTTACAATCCAGCTCAAGGGGTAGGGTCGATTGGGCCAGAAATTTTTGGGACTGTTCCCACGGATGCACTAAAATTCTATGTTCTCTATCAACAATACGAGAGTTTGGAATCTGCGATCGCAGATTTGGCATATAGCTGGAATCCTTGCTGCTTAACTCACAACGACCTGAAATTGAACAACATTTTGGTTCATTCCAGATGGGAGCAATTAGACAATTGTCTTATACGACTAATTGACTGGGAAGCATGTTCTTGGGGAGACCCAGCCTTTGATTTAGGAACTTTACTGGCAAGCTATTTAGGAATTTGGCTTAAGAGTCTGGTAGTAGACCCCACCATTGAGTTAGAAGAATCTCTACATTTGGCGTTAACACCGTTAGAGATTTTACAACCTTCAATTATTGCCTTAATTAGGGCTTATATAAATGCTTTCCCAATGATTTTGGAATACCGCAGTGACTTTATTTCGCGCGTTATCCAGTTTGCGGGGCTGGCACTAATTCATCAAATTCAGGAGATGATTACGTGCCGGAAACACTTTAATAATGTTGAACTCTGTATGCTGCAAGTAGCTAAAAGTTTACTTGTAATGCCAGAGCAAGCTGTACTGACCATTTTTGGGATATCAGAGTCAGAAATCCTGAATCCTGTGGCAAAGATTCATAAATTTCCTCAGCCTGTGAAAGAGCAGCAGTTACTTCGGATTTATTACGAAAAAACTCGGCTACGTGGTTGTTAGCAATCGGTAGCAGAACAATTTAAAAAGAACACACAATTCTGAATTCTGTCTTCTGACTCCTGAATTCTATTTTATTAAAGTTTGATTTCTGAATTGATTAATGCTAAATTCCTCTATCAATCAATCGCTAAATTCTCTATTTGATATTGCTCAGAATATCCAGATTGAGTCTAATTTTTGTATTTACCATCCCAATTATCAACCCTTCGCTCTGCCAACTAAAATAGCCGATAGATTTCAGCAAAATTCCGTAGATTTACAACAGAAGTATCTCACTCTCCTGCTGCGAAATTTTCTCTATGGAATCTATTACAATGGCTCCCTACAAAGTACTTTGGCAGTCAATACTGATAATACTAATCAACCGCAAAAACATAATTTAGCAGATAATTCTATTTTGGAGATTGACTGGAACTTTTACGAACAACTGCACGCCAGTAATCACGGCATAGGTTACTTTGACCCTCGATGGCAGGTGTTGCGGAAAGAACCTGATGGGACTATGGCTGTGACTAAAGGCGGTTTAACACTTTATGTTGAGCCAGATTGCCATTTAGAATCCAGTAAGAAATCTACCAAAGTGGGTGATATGGTAGCAATCTGGATGCCCAAAAATCGACTGCAAAATGGCTGTTACTTAGCAGTTAGCAATTTTGGACAGGAACGGCAAAGCAACCCAGACGCCGATTTAGGAGCAGGACGAATCTACTTTAACTTTACGGCATCTGGTGCGATCGCTCTCATGGAAAGCTTGACGCTGCAACTAAATGCAGCCTCGATTCCCTTTAGCTTTCAAGTTCTCCACAATCCCAGTGCATACGGACGCTATGATTCGGGGCTACTTTACTTTGAACTCCCCGACTATCCAGCAATCCGCGCAATCCTTCAGACTGTTTATATCGAAAATCAATCCCATTTCCAGCCCGAAATTCCTTTGTTTACCAAATTTTTAGCTCCAGGGTTAGGTTTAGCTGAAGAACCAACCCAAAAATTTGCGGCACAAGAAAGTTTTGGGATGAACCGTTGCCAAATCGTTGCTAATGCTTTGTTGGAGGCTTGGCAAAAAGGTAAAAATGCGATGGAGGAACGGATGAGGGTTATTGACCAACATTTTGCGCGACACTTAATAGATTTGCAGCGTCCTTATCTGAACCCTAGTTCTGAGGATATATATAAGCCGTTAAATTGATGGGGAGTGAGGAAAGAGGCAGGGAGCAGGGGAGAAGTTGCAGTAAGTTTTTCCCCTCTGCTCCTCTGCCCCTCTGCCTCTTCTCCATGCCCAATTCAAAATTCTACAATTACCGGCACATGGTCGCTAGGTTGAGTTAACTTTCTCGGCGCGACATCAATAATACAGCTTGTAGCGCGCTCATAGAGGATGGGCGTCAGATAGTGATGGTCAATTCGCCAACCTAAGTTACGACGAAAAGCAGCAGAGCGATAATCCCACCAACTATAATTTCCACCTTCTGTGGTGAATTTGCGGAAAGCATCGGCAAATCCCAGTTTCAGAATATCCCGTAAGGCTTGGCGCTCTGTTTCTGTGGCCATAATGTGATTTTCTGTACTCACTTGCTCGTGAATATCCTTATCTTCCAAGGCGATATTGAAGTCGCCGCACACACAAATTGCGGATTCTGACAATACCAGCAATCGCAAATACTCGTGTAGCGCTGTCAACCAGCGCAGTTTGTATTCGTATTTCTCCGTTCCTACCGCTGCGCCATTAGGAACATATAAGTTTACAATCCGCACACCATCAATTACACCTGTAATCACGCGCTTTTGCTCGTCCCATTCATGGTGTAAATCTGGCAAAATTGCCCTAAACCCGCTACTGACATTTACGAGTGGCTGGCGGCTAATCAGAGCTACACCGTTATAAGATTTTTGTCCTGACATATAAAGGTTATACCCTAACTCCTCAAAAGGCGATCGCGGAAATTCAGCATCCACAACTTTGGTTTCTTGCAAGCAGAGAACATCAACGGGATTTAGGGTTAACCAATCGATAACCTGTTCAAGGCGAGTGCGAATTGAGTTGACGTTCCAAGTAGCGATTTTCATTAGTTAATTATCAGAATTTTTGTAAATTACTAATTACAAATTATGTAATTATTGTACAATTACTTAATATTTATATTTTCTGTTATCTTTCCCAATTACCTTTAAATGAAGCTTTAATGACTTGATCCCATTGAATATTTTAGTATTGTCAGCTACCAAATATTCAATTTTGTAAGTTCTGCTACAAAACATTCTACCTCTTTATGATCCCCAAGACAGATGCAACAAATAATAGATTAGCTATACGGTTAGAAGTGTAGCTCAGAGTTGACTTTTGCCAATAGTCAATTAGATTTGTTGGTAGAAAATTTGCGGTACGGTTAACCGTTATTGCGCTTTTGATAGCCTGTTAGGTTAATTTAAATGTCAAAAGAGTAAGTACAAATGCTCTTTACTCATAAAATAATGATCTAGCTCATTAATATTGAGGACAATTTCATAGACTGAACCAGAAAAACTTATGAAAATCGCTCAAGTTGCCCCCTTATGGGAAAGGGTTCCACCTCCTAATTATGGAGGAATAGAATTGGTAGTGAGTCGCTTGACTGATGAACTTGTTCGTCGCGGTCATGAGGTAACTTTATTTGCCTCTGGTGATTCTCAAACTTTGGCTCATTTAGAAGCAGTTTATCCACGTGCATTACGCTTAGACCCAAATGTGAAAGAGTATGCAGTGTACGAAATGCTAGAACTAAGCCAAGTTTACCAGCGTGCCGACCAATTCGATATCATCCATTCTCATGTAGGAATTTCGGCATTACCTTTAGCGAATTTGATAACAGCAACTGCTACAGTCCATACCCTGCACAATAATTTTACAACTGACAACCGTCACGCATTTAGCTACTACCAAAAGCAACCATACATCAGCATTAGTAATTCCCAGCGTCAAATCGATCTCAATTATGTTGGCACGGTTTATAACGGAATTGAGCTAGCAGATTACCCATTTGTAGCCCAACCTTTACAACCTCCGTATTTAGCGTTTTTAGGTCGTTTTTCGCCAGATAAAGGCCCGCATCATGCGATCGCCATTGCTAAACAAAGTGGTTGGCGCTTGAAGATGGCAGGAAAGGTTGATGCAGAAAACTCGGAGTTTTTTGAACAAGAGATTGCTCCCCACATAGATGGTCAGCAAATTGAATATCTCGGTGAAATTAACCACGCCCAAAAAACTGAACTTCTGGGCAATGCTGCGATAACTCTTTTCCCCATCAGCTGGCAAGAACCTTTTGGCTTAGTAATGATTGAATCAATGGCAACTGGTACGCCAGTAATTGCCATGAATTTCGGCTCCGTACCTGAAGTTATTGCCCACGGTAAAACAGGTTTTATCTGCAATAGCTATGCAGAAATGGCGGCAATGATTCCACCAGCTTTGGAACTCAATCGTCAAACCTGTCGAAAACATGTAGAAAACAACTTTAGCGTTAGCCAAATGGTTAACGGATATGAAGCTGTTTACAGACAAATTATTAAAGACCGCATAGAATCGAATGGCCGCATTCATGCAGCTAACATTCAGTTTTAATCAACTGCTTTTTTGACTTAAGTTTAAAACAACAATTTTTTTAAGGAGGACATTGGTATGAGTACGAGAGCCAACACTTGCCCATGCTGCGGTGGTTCCCTCCTGCGTCATGCCCGTCATGGTGAACTATACTGGTTTTGCCTGTCGTGCCGACAAGAAGTACCACTGTTAATTGCTGCTACTCGCCTGCCTAATGTGGAAATCAGGAACAGCGGTGTGCTTCCCCAGCCAGCGGTGAATAGCTAGTTTTTCAATGTATAAAACCTACTAAAAATCAATACTGATTTAGTTTAAACCTATCAATAAGACCCAACTGGTAAAATCGGATGGAGCTAATTAATAGGTTTAAAGTTTTGTTAGCAGCGTTACTTTATGGTCAAGAAGATTTACGCCTAGAGGAAGTTTCTGACCCCACTCCGGCGGCTGGCGAGGTTGTAATCCAAGTAGGGGCAGCAACAACTTGTGGTACAGATTTAAAAGTCTGGCGGCGTGGTGGTCATGCCAGAATGCTGATACCGCCAACGCTGTTTGGTCACGAAGCGGCTGGGCGAATTGTTGCCTTGGGTGCTGGGGTGACAAATTGGCAAGTAGGCGATCGCATCGTTGCGAATAATTCTGCACCATGTATGAAATGCTTTTTTTGTCAACTTCAAGAATATTCCTTATGTCCAAATTTGACCTGGAATAATGGGACTTTTGCCCAATACTTGAAAATTCCTACACCAATAGTAGAGCATAATTTGTTGCAGATTCCCGATGAGTTGCCGTGGGAATTGGCAGCGATGACGGAACCTTTAGCTTGTGTGTTGCATGGTGTAGCCCGTTCTAATATTAAGCCAAAAGATAAAGTAGTCGTGTTAGGAGATGGAGCAATTGGGCTGATGTTTGTGGCGGCGTTGAGTAAGAAAGCTGAGGTTTTGCTGTGGGGAGGTAATAACCACAGACTAGAAATTGGTCAGAAATTGGGTGCAACCCAGACCTTTAATTATCATCAAATTCCAGAGATTCCCAGTGTAGTGAAAGAACTTACCCAAGGATGGGGTGCAGATGTAGTAATTGAAGCCACTGGTGTCCCAAGTGTTTGGGAAACTGCGATCGCTTGTGCCCGTCCTGGTGCAACAGTCAACTTATTTGGTGGATGTCCGCGGGATACCAGCATTACTGTGAATACAGAACAGCTACACTATAGCGAACTTACCATCAAAGGCGTGTTTCATAATACACCAGAGTATGTGCGATCGGCCCTTGCACTCATAGCTAGTCGTAACATTCCCTTTGAGTTACTTATTAGCGAACAACGACCATTAAAAGATTTAGAACAGGTGTTTTCTGATATGAAGGCGCGTAAAGTAATTAAGGTAGCAATGATTCCTTAATTTTTTGCAGGGTACAGCAGATGATCTGGATCTAGCCAAACAATGTAGAAAATCTCGTCAATAAAGAACCCATGAACCCTACCATGTTCATTTGAGGAGATGGAAAACTGATATGGTATGTCAACTAATTGTTCTTCATTTGGCAAACCAAATGCCCTCTCGCTGGTATCTTCCCACTTGATGGGATGACACCTGAGCGTACTGCTACGATTTACTAACAACTCTTGAGCCGTTAGGCTAGATAGAGCTTTTACCCGATCGAGCAAGGTCAGCCAGTAGATTATTTCTTTTTGGCTACAAGAAAATTTGCTGTTACTGTCCTGATAATATTTAAACGAAAAGCTGATGCCTTGAGTTGGCTTCAGCTTTGTTGGTCTAATGCCTGATATGCCGTCTTTGGCAATCTCAGTCTTCTTAATCCTTTTCTTCGACACGAGATCCGTAATACTCCTTCATCCACTGTTTCTGAATAACTTCGTTGGAAGCTTCATCAAGTGGTAGATTTCCTCTAGCCAAATTCCAGGGTGTCTCGGCATGAGTCATCTGCTCTAGTTCATAACCATCACAAGCAAAGTATTCTTGTGCAACCTCATCTAGAAACTCTTGAACCTCTTGGGGTAATTCTGGGTTAACATCTTCTAAAATTGGTTGCCATCCAAAAAGCCTATACTTCTGGTACAACGCAGGTATCACAGGGCCATGTATCCAGGCTTGAAAATCCTCTGGGAATAGAGGAGTGTCATTGAGTGCAAGATGCCAAGCCTGAGCGTAGTACACAAGCTTTTGCAGCTTTAGATTACTGATAAAAGAGCCTGTTTCATTTGCTAACCAGATAAAGTAATCTGCTACGTTAAAACATGACAACACTACAACCACCCCCTTCAGTATGCTAGATATATGCTAGATAATAGTTAGCTTTTATTTGCTCTAATACATCACCTTACAGAGTTATCACAGCAAGAGCTAGGAAGAATTTTTCTGCTTCTTATAGTTTAATTGAGCGATCGCTATAATTGCATCTCTACCAACTAATAACTAAATCCTTATGGCAAACACTATTTCAATTACCGATTCTCTAGTTCCTAATCCCGTTCCTAAATCAACAATTATTCGTTTGGAGAATATCTTTAAAATATATGGCAGTGGCGAAACTGAAGTCAAAGCACTTAACGATGTGAATTTGACTATCCACGAGGGCGAATATTGTTCAATTATGGGGCCTTCTGGTTCAGGTAAATCCACAGCTATGAATATTATTGGCTGTCTAGACCGACCCACAGGTGGACATTATTACTTAGATAATATTGATGTGGCGCAAATGGATGATAAATCTCTGGCACACATCCGTAATAAAAAGCTGGGTTTTGTCTTCCAACAATTCCATTTATTACCCCAACTCACAGCATTAGAAAATGTGATGCTACCAATGGTTTATGCTAGTGTGAGTCCGAAAGAAAGAAGCGATCGCGCCATAGAAGCTTTGACGCGAGTAGGTTTAGCAAATCGCCTTAACAACAAACCAACTCAACTATCTGGCGGACAACAACAAAGAGTAGCGATCGCGCGGGCGATCGTCAATCGTCCTGTAGTACTCCTCGCTGATGAACCCACAGGCGCACTTGATTCGCGCACAACCCAAGAAGTCTTAGATATTTTTGGCGAACTCAATGCCAGTGGAATCACAGTTGTCATGGTGACACATGAACCAGAAGTTGCCCGTCAAACCCAGCGCATCGTTTGGTTCCGTGATGGTCAAGTAGTACACTCCAACCTCACCCCAGCCGACTTGAATCAGTTGGCTGTCTCGTAGGTTCTTAAAGTCCGCAGAGGCGGACTTTAGTTTGTGTAGGCGCAACTTCTAGTCGCCAAGGAGGATTACAAACTTGATGTTTTCCCAGTTTCTGCTTGCGTTGCGATCGGTTTAACATCGGTGTAACCCACTTCACCAGCTATTGTCCGAAACACTGACATTTGCTCTTCAAAATCTAGTCCTTCAATTTCCGAAAGCAGATCCTTAATTGCCTTACTTGCCTGGTAGCTAGCTGGCATTCCCACCACCGTATCCCCCATAGCTACCGCCCAAGCATACCAAACTAGCAGCTGGTTATTTTCTTTGATCGCCCCATAAGCACGAGAATATTCTGTGTCTTTGCGGTTAACAATATCCCGCATAATTTCTAGTTGCTGCTCATCGGATAATTTAAAATAATCTCCGAGCAGAAGTGGTGCTAACTCTGGTTCAGCCGCAGCTGGCGCAGCTGGCGTGATCGAATCACCCATTTTTTCATAAACAAAATAGAACCAGGCTAATTTGGCATCGGTATCTAAGGCGTTAAACTTATCCACCAGGACTTACGCAACTGGCACAAATAGCGGGCGGGGCTACACCCCGCCACGCAAC
>NZ_CAWUDN010000094.1:0-31456 GCF_963920915.1 Nostoc sp. PCC 9305 | reverse complement strand
CGGGAATTTCAATTCCCGGCGGACAAGCGGTTTCACGTTAAGTTGACACCAATGCAAGGCCTTGCGCCCCTACGACTCGGTTAAAGGGAAAAGGAGTGGAAGGCTCGATATATAGAGTTGCCAAGTAGATTAGGAGATAATGACAAGCGTAAATCTCAGGAATAGCAAGGTTTTTACCTCCTGCCTCCTGCCCTCTGCCTTTCTGAATAAGGTTTTTTCCCCTTTAACATGAGTCCCTTTCCCCCAAAACCCGACAAGTATTGGGTGTGGTTCAAATACATGAAAGATGCTGTATATATAGTGTGAGATTATTTGATTTTTTCTTTCACCAGAACTACTACAATTACTATTGATGCTAGATAATGGGAAGGCTTTGACATTTTCTTGCCAATCTAGCCGGGAAACAATAACTAAGACTTATGCGAACTCACTATTGCGGCGAACTCCGAAAAGAACATATTGGAGAAACTGTTACCTTTTACGGATGGGTAGACCGTCGCCGCGATCATGGTGGTGTGATATTTTTAGATTTACGCGATCGCTCTGGAATTGTCCAAATCGTCAGCGATCCGCAACGCACCCCAGATTCTTACGAATATGCGAATGCCCTACGAAATGAATATGTTGTCAAAATCACTGGTAGGGTAACACAACGTCCCGAAGAATCGTTGAATACCCGCATCCCTACAGGCGAGGTAGAAATCTACGCCGATAAAATTGAACTACTCAATGCTGTTCGCAAACAGTTACCTTTCCAAGTTTCTATAGCTGACACCGAGACAGTGCGGGAAGACTTACGGCTGAAATATCGTTATTTGGATTTGCGACGCGAACGTATGGCGCAAAATTTGCAACTGCGTCATCAAATTGTCAAAGCCATGCGTCGTTATCTAGAAGATTTGGAAGGTTTTATCGAAGTCGAAACCCCAATCCTTACCCGTTCTACCCCAGAAGGAGCGCGGGATTATGTTCTACCCAGTCGCGTCAATCCTGGTGAGTGGTATGCTTTGCCGCAATCTCCCCAGCTATTTAAACAATTGCTGATGGTATCCGGCTTAGATAGATATTATCAGATTGCCCGTTGCTTTCGTGACGAAGACTTACGCGCCGATAGACAACCAGAATTTACCCAGTTGGACATGGAAATGAGCTTCATGTCCCAAGAAGAAATTATCGAACTAAACGAGAATTTAGTTTGCCATATCTACAAAACAGTTAAAGGCATTGAGTTACAGCGCCCTTTCCCCCGTCTCACTTATGCTGAGGGGATGGAACGCTACGGTAGTGATAAACCAGATACACGCTATGGTTTGGAATTAGTTGATGTCTCAGATATCGTGAAAGACTCTGGTTTCAAAGTCTTTCGGGACACTGTTACCAATGGTGGTATCGTCAAAATCCTCCCCATTCCCAACGGTAACGATGTAATTTCTAATGTCCGCATTAAACCAGGTGGTGACTTATTTAAAGAAGCCAGCGAAGCCGGCGCTAAAGGTTTAGCTTTTATCCGCGTCAGAGATGATGGCGAAATTGACACCATTGGGGCAATTAAAGACAACTTAAGCGAAGAACAAAAACAAGAAATTTTGCGCCGTACAGGTGCAAAAGCTGGACATTTGCTGTTGTTTGGGGCTGGTGATGCTGCTACAGTTAATAAAACTTTAGATAGATTACGACAAGCGATCGCTAAAGAATTTAACTTAATCGATCCCGATAAAATCAACTTACTCTGGATTACAGATTTCCCGATGTTTGAGTGGAACGCTGACGAAAAACGTCTAGAAGCACTACATCACCCGTTCACAGCACCGCATCCTGATGATTTGAGCGACTTAAAGACTGCACGCGCCCAAGCTTACGACTTAATACTCAACGGGGTAGAAGTTGGCGGCGGAAGTCTGCGGATTTATCAGCGAGAAATTCAACAGCAGGTATTTGAAGCGATCGGTTTATCTCCTGAAGAAGCACAAAGTAAATTTGGCTTTCTTTTAGAAGCATTTGAATATGGTACACCGCCGCATGGTGGCATCGCCTACGGTTTAGATCGTTTGGTAATGTTGTTAGCTGGAGAAGAATCCATTCGGGATGTAATTGCTTTTCCGAAGACACAACAAGCACGTTGTTTGTTAACAGATGCGCCTTCGAGTGTAGATGCTAAACAGTTGAAAGAATTACACGTTGCTTCGACTTATAAACCAAAGTCTTAACCGACTTTATCCAATTAAGCGGCATAAACAGCAATATCGTTTGTTTCATTGCTAATACCAAAAAAGCCAACCCAAGGTGCGCTCTATCACTCAGTGTTTTGGAGCGCTCTTTGGGTTGGAATACTACTTGTATAATCCGACAGCAATTTTGATTATTTTAATATTCAAAACTCAGTGACAATGTTAACAATTTTATCTTCGGTGTCGTATCCAAAGTAGGTTGGATAACAACCATCTCCATACCCTGATGAAAAGGCAATTATATTTAATTGGGTAGATTTATCTATACAAACATTTGCCCACTCCCATGTATGTCTGTAATTTTTTCTTAATTCATCTTGAATCAGGTCTATCAAGCTTTCTTCTTGGGGATTAGCAATGTATGGATAGTGTATTGAATCATCAAGAATTTTTACTGCATCAAAATCCATAAAGCAGCCAATTCCAGAATCAACTGGATAACCCAAGGTGTCATTTTCTGTAAGCGAAGCTAGTTCTTCATCAGAGCAAATACCTAATTTCCAATTTACGGGAGTTTCTTCGCTAATACGAATTATGGCATAAGCCACTCTTTGGTCATTATTTCTTGAATAATGACCAACAATTAAGAAAACGGGATATTTACCAATTGGTAAAGACTTTTGAAAAGCTTCACTATCAAAAAAAGCAAGTGGATCGCAAGCTACTAATCTTCCTGAAGTTAAAATTAATTCCCCAACATAATGGGTTGTAAATGTAATATCTCCAATTGAACTAGATAGTTTTTCACCTCTTAAAGCTTTATAAAAATTAATAGTATCCATTTTTGTATAACGCTTGAAATAAATATTGTAGCACAAAATACTTCAAACCCTTAGAATGCTTAAGTGCTTGATAGAACCTGTTATCTTTGATGAAGTTCAAAATGCAAATATTTTTTGCATTTAATCTGATTTATGCATTGGCTCTGAATGCAATTTGCTAGAATTACTATAGTTTTTGTTTCTGAAATTTGGAAGAAATCTAGCATTTTATTATTATGATTATGCGCCTTCCCACAATTGCTGCGACCTTTCTGGTTGCTAGTCTTGGTATCGGTACACTTTTGAGTATTGCTGCCCCAGCTTCGGCTCAAGAGATAATAACTTGTTCAAGCCAAAATAATCGAAGGAATACTTGTTCGGTAAATACAAGAGGCAGAGTGAGGCTTGTTAGGCAATTGTCTAACACCAGTTGTAGAGGAAATTGGGGCTATCGGAGAAATCGTATTTGGGTGAAAAATGGTTGCCGAGCTGAGTTTTCAGTTGGCGATCGCAGAAACGACAGATATGACAGAGATGATAGATACGATCGAAACGATAGATATGACAGAAACGATAGATATGATAGAAACGACAGATATGACAGATAGGAAACTGGGTATTGCATCAATATAGATAGTTAAGCAGAAATTAAGAAACTGACTTCTGCTAACTTTTATAATTAAAGCTCTTATCAACTCTAAGAGGGTATTGATTTCTATGTATGTTAATCAGACATTGCTTTCGACAGCGTGTCTAGTTGGCATCTATTGAGGGTTTATACAGCAGATTTCAAGTTGATCGAGTACACAAGCTAGTCTGAAAGCCAAGTAAAAAGCTTCTTTTACTTTTGTTAGCGCAGCAAGATGTAGCCCAATTCTGAATTCTGACTCTTGAATTCTGCTGTATTTTGACTTTTCAAACATCCTCTTCTGATTGACGAATAAAAAATACTCAACTACTTCTTTTGAGGTGGGCTTCTCGCTATTAGCGTCAACTTCAGGCAGATGCCCTGTCAAGTCTTCTTTGCGTATCTTGCTAATGCGATCGCTTCTTCTTTTATAGAGAAGCGATCGCAGTGCTTATTTTATAGTCGCAGATAAGATAAGAGAGTAACATGCTCCTCACACACAAGTAGCAATGACCTCAACCCTGCGGAAATTTCCCCGTCTCAATGCTCCGACGCTGCACAAGTTGCCCAATGGTTTGACAATCATTGCCGAGCAAATGCCAGTTGAAGCCGTAAACCTCAACTTGTGGATAAAAGTTGGCTCTGCTGTAGAACCTGATGCCATCAACGGCATGGCTCACTTTTTAGAACACATGATTTTTAAAGGAACAGAACGACTGGCAAGTGGCGAGTTTGAACGTCGAATTGAAGAACGGGGTGCTGTCACCAATGCCGCTACTAGCCAAGACTATACTCATTACTATATAACTACTGCCCCCAAAGATTTTGCCGAGCTTGCGCCACTACAAATAGATGTAGTATCAAATGCAAGTATTCCTGATGATGCTTTTGAACGCGAGCGATTGGTAGTTTTAGAAGAAATTAGGCGTTCAGAGGATAATCCCCAGCGGCGTACATATCGGCGGGCGATGGAGACAGCTTTTGATTATCTACCTTATCGCCGTGCAGTATTGGGGCCAGAATCGGTGATTGCCGGACTAAAACCTCAGCAGATGCGAGATTTTCATGCTAATTGGTATCAACCCCAGTCAATTACTGCTGTAGCTGTGGGCAATTTGCCCGTGGAAGAATTAATTGCAACTGTTGCGGAAGGATTTACAAAAGCTACTAAAACTCTCCGCTCCCCACTTCCTACTCCCCACTCCCCCCTGAATCCTGAGTCACCATTTACAGAAATTGTTCGTCGAGAATTTATCGATGAAAGTCTGCAACAAGCAAGACTAGTAATGGTTTGGCGGGTTCCAGGAATGACTCAGTTAGATCGTACCTATGGATTGGATATTTTAGCCGGAATTTTGGGACACGGACGGACATCAAGGCTGGTGAGGGATTTACGGGAAGAACGGGGATTAGTTTCTTCAATTTCTGTGAGCAATATGAGCAACGAGTTGCAAGGGATATTTTATATTTCAGCTAAATGTGCAGTGGAAAATTTACCAGTTGTAGAGAATGCGATCGCTCAACACATTGGCAAACTACAAACAGAGTTGGTAACAGAATCAGAAATTGCCCGTGTGCGGCGGCGAGTAGCTAACAGATATGTTTTTGGCAACGAAACACCAAGCGATCGCTCTGGGTTGTATGGTTATTATCAGTCTTTGGTGGGAGATTTGGAACCCGCCTTTAACTACCCAGCGATAATTCAGAGCCAAGATGCAACAGACTTGATGCAAGCAGCCAAAGAGTATCTATCTCCAGATGCTTATGGTGTAATTTTCGTTAAGCCCTTTTAGAGTTAGGAGTTAAGAGTGAGGAGTTATGAGTAAAAAGCCATAATTGTGACTCCTGACTTTTAACTTTTATTTAGCTCCTTACTTCTAACTCATAACTCATAACTCCTAACTTTTATTTAATCATGTGGACTCAAATCGACACCCATATTAGTCAGGTGACTGGCGAAAAATTTCAAAGTCAGCAAAGGCGATCGGTTGGTGGCGGGTGCATCAACCAAGGTTATGCTGTTTCCAATGGTGAGATAACCTACTTCGTCAAACAAAACCTTGCATCCCAAATTGCGATGTTTGAAGCTGAGGCGTTGGGTTTAGAGGAAATGCTAGCAACAGCTAGTATTGGCATCCCCAAACCAATTTGCTGGGGTACTGCTGATAATTCTAGCTACATCGTTCTGGAATGGTTGGAACTTGGTAGCGGTAACAGCAATTCGTGGCTAGAAATGGGACGCAAGTTAGCATCAATGCATAAAGCTAGCAGCAGTCAAAGTTTTGGTTGGAAAATTAACAATACCATTGGTTCCACACCTCAAATTAATACTTGGACAGCAGACTGGACGGAATTTTATATTAAACATCGCCTGGGTTATCAATTTCAGTTGGCAAGGCGGCGGGGAGGTAATTTTGCCAAACAAGACAAGTTACTGACAGCTATCCCTGAACTATTGGCGGATCATCAAGTGCAACCTTCCTTAGTACATGGCGATTTATGGGGCGGAAATGCTGGGTGTACAGCGTCGGGAGAACCAGTGATATTCGATCCAGCAACTTATTTTGCGGATAGAGAAGTTGATATCGCCATGACAGAATTATTTGGTGGTTTCCCCGCAGCGTTTTATAAGGGTTACAACGAAGTATTTCCTTTAGAGTCAGGTTATGAGCAGAGAAAAACACTTTATAACCTTTATCACATTTTGAATCACTTCAATTTATTTGGGGGTAGTTACGATTCGCAAGCCAATAGGATGATTGACCAGATTTTACGATAAGGGATGCGGATTAAATAAAGTGCAAAACTAGTGACACGGCGTCGCGGAAAGTGCCACGATACACAAGGGAGCCAGTGCAGTCTTGGGCAAAGCCCCAAGTGGAGCATCTAGCGCCATCCTTACTTCAATTCCACTTTTAAAAACGTGCGTTCCCTTATGTTTTCTGCCTTCTGAATTTGTCCTGGTGTCACAGACTCGATTGTGAGATTGATGGTATTTTATTTTTGCACAAACTCCTTTATCCCAATCGCATACAAGCTATGACACTTAACTTATATTTACTGCGACATGGAGAAACTACCTTTAGTCAAAGTGGTAATTTCTGCGGTGAAACTGATGCGGAGTTGACAACAGAGGGGATGCAGATGGCATCCGCTTTTGCCGATGTTTATCAACAATTGAAGTGGGAAGGGGTTTATGTTAGCCCGATGAAGCGCGCAATTGCAACTGCCAAGCCATTTTGTGATGCTATCGGTATGGATATGCAATTGCGTGACGGACTCAGAGAAGGTAGTTACGGCGAATGGGAAACTAAGAGTAAATCGTTTGCCCAAGAGAATTACGCAGAAAACTATGTAAAATGGGTGACAGAACCCGCTTGGAATGCACCACTAGGTGGAGAAACTGCGGTAGATATTGCTAACCGTTCTATGCCTGTAATTGCTGAAATTCAAGAAAAACATCCCCAAGGTAATGTTTTAGTAGTTTCCCATAAAGCCACGATTCGGATTATGCTTTGCAGTTTACTAGGAATTGATTTGGGACGCTATCGCTATCGGGTGAATATTTTGGTCGCGTCGGTAAGTATGGTTAAATTTGACGTTAATGGCCCTTTGTTAGAAATATTGGGCGATCGCCATCATATACCCGATCGTATTCGCTCTCGTCCGGGAACATAATAGTCTTTTAGGGACTTGCAAAAAATAAATTATCCCAAATTATTTCTCGATTTGTAGGGGCGCAAGGCTTTGCGCCCCTACAATTGGATATTTTTTTAACTGGAAGGCGCTGCTTCGCCCGCCTTAATAGCGATCGCGCCGGTTGACAAAGCCCTCAGTAAATAGGAGATTAATTTGATTGGGTATGAGGATTTCTGTCCTGCCGAACCGATTTATTTTCAGAGGTTCTTGCCTAATATAGGCAAGATGCCTATCCCACAAGACTTAATTCCTGGTTTCGATATCGTATAACTGGCATAGGGTGAGGAGTTTTTGTTTGAGGCGATCGCGCACATTCTCTGGTAATATCACTACACAATCTGGCGCATACTGCATGACTTCGCGGCTAAACCAAAATGTACTAGATACTCGCCTAACAACTCGCCGGACTCGCGGTTTATCTGGTATCCACTCATTGATATTGTCTTCTGGTTTAGCTTGATAGGCAAAAGCCAAGCCAGCAAATAGATGCATTTCCACTTCTATCTCAGTCAAATTAGATCGCCACTCACCAGAAATTGGCATGACAGCAGCTTCTGTAATCCTATCTAATCGTAAACTCCAGTTGTGAACCAGTTCTGGGATATCAAAATTTCCTTCTGTCTCTTCGCACCAGCAATCAAGATATACTCGCTTTTCATGGGGTGTAACTTTGGCATAGCGAACGGTAAAATTAAATACACGCTCTGCTGCATCTTGATAGGAAAGCTGAAAGGGCTGTTCGCGCAAGATGTAGCGGTCTATTTCTAAGCGCCAAGATGGGGGCAAATTCTCTAAGAAACGTTCGATTTCGCCTCGCAAAGGTAATGATAATTCGCTGCGTTCGAGAAGTAAGTTTGCAATAATTTGGGCTTGTTCAATTTGCCCGATATCTGTCAACGCATTGATACATCTATGTAATGCTCTAATGCGTGGTTCTTTCCAATCATTATTGTTACCGATGAGTAACTTACGTTGAGCGATCGCTTTAATTAACTTAGAGATGTTAGGCTCCTCTCCCCACATCATACCGAATTCACGAGCGATCGCTTCTAGCTCGGCTTTATCACGTTCTGATATCGACAGTGTAATAGATTGACCTTTTCGACTCATATTTTATACGGACACTTTTATACGGATATATCTTGGCAACTTCTATTTTGCATGGCATTATAGGGAATAACAACGAGTTACGGACAGTTTTTAAGCAAATTGAAAAACTTGCACCATTGGTGCGAGAAATAGGCTGGAGATGTTTTATACCCATCTTAAAAACTGCAACCAATGGTTGCAGAAATTTACAAGTGGTATTTCTTAGCACATATATAAAAACTGCCGCCATTGGTAGCAGAAATTGATTAGATTTACTAAGTCTGTCATTCTTTTTGCATAAAACTTCCGATAAACCAAGCATTCACAAGGAATTATCAAGGATATGTCTGAAAATTACAGCATAAATCTCAAACCTGTTTATTCTCAAACCGTCCCTACACCTGACGGGGTGAAATTACCTAAAGATTGGTCGCTTTCTTGGCATCAAGTGGAAACTTTGGAGGCGTTGCGCGATCCAAATATTGATATAGTGTTCAACACTGCCATAACCGGGGATGGTAAAAGCTTGGCTGCTTTTCTTCTGGCTATGACAGATGGTGTATCAACAATGGCAACTTACCCGACTAACGAGTTAGCGAGAGATCAGGAAAAGCAAGTACAAAAATATAAGGACGAATTTCAGCCAAAGAAAAACCCACAGATTTATCGTCTGAATGCAGCTATTCTGGAAGATTTTATCGAAACGAATAAATTACCAACTAAACAGTCTGGATTAACTAATCTTTCCAACCAAGCAGAAATTTTGCTGACTAATCCTGATATTTTTTACTATATTCACGATTTTCGCTATCTTAGGCGTTTTAAAAAAGATGGTAAAACCAAGGGAGAAAATGCTAATAAGCTACTCAGTAAAATAGATGATAACTACAACTTGTTTATATTTGACGAGTTTCATGTATTTTCGTCAGCTCAAGTTGCAAGTATATTCAATGCAATATTGTTAATTAAGTATACCGTTCCAAGCAAGAAATTTTTATTTTTATCGGC
This sequence comes from Nostoc sp. PCC 9305, assembly GCF_963920915.1. Taxonomy (NCBI): domain Bacteria; kingdom Bacillati; phylum Cyanobacteriota; class Cyanophyceae; order Nostocales; family Nostocaceae; genus Nostoc; species Nostoc sp. PCC 9305. The sequence goes on along the minus strand of NZ_CAWUDN010000094.1, from coordinate 22,043 downwards.
AACGCCAGATGATTTATTGCTAGATTTTTGTGATAAATCTGGCATTAATTATAAAGAAATTAATCCAGCCAAAAAAGGAAAATATTTTTTTTCAGAAAATGGTACTCAATGGCGGCAAATTAGTCAACCAATAACTTTATTTTTTCCGCAAACACTAGAACCTAGTTTTTCATCCACTTATGATTGGCTGATAGAAAATTCTGAATCAGTAATTTTAAAGTTTTTTCAAGATTATCCAGGCAGTAAAGGTGCAATTATTCTCAACTCGATTGCTGCGGTTAAGAAACTAGTTAAGCATTTTAAAAATATTTTTAAACCTTTAGACTTAGAGGTTAGAGAAAATACAGGTTTAACTGGTGAGACAGAAAAAGTTGAATCAGTTGCGAAAGCCGATTTACTCATAGGAACATCAACTATTGATGTAGGTGTAGATTTTAGAATTAATTTTTTGGTATTTGAAGGTGCTGATGCAGGTAATTTTATTCAACGCTTTGGCCGGATAGGCAGACATAAAGATTTTCACCCTCATCCTTATCATGCCTATGCTTTGATTCCCAAATTTATTATTCAAACATTATTCAAACCTGATTTAGACTGTTTGCAAGATGGCAAAACTTACGACCGAGTAACCTTTACACAAGCTATTCGTTCAAGTTATCCATTTGTGAATGAATTTAAGCAGTACCCTAAACGCTGGGGTGCTATTCAATCAGCTTGTGTTCATCAAGAATTAAGACGGCTGACTCATCAATATCCCGATGCGGAGAAAAACTTTAAAGAGACTATTGAAAAAGCACTTGATGTAAATATTTGGACAAAATATGGACAAATTAATCAATGTTTACAAGAAAAGAAAAAGAAAGTCATTGATGAAGCACGAAGTTTTCGAGGAAGTAGTCAGTTAGATTGTGCAATTTATGATTCAACAAATCCAGAAGAACCAGAAAATGAACGTTTTAAAATTTATAACTTACCAGGTATTCTCAGCAACTTTAAGTTTGAATGGATGGATAGAAAGGAATTTATACAGCAAGCTGAGAAATCTAGAGTCACAACCACTCGTTTTCAAGAAGCTTTATGCTGTTTGAAACTGACTGGCTATCGAGAAGTAAGAGAAGACTGGAAATTTTACTATCCAGAAGATATCAGCGAAATTGCCAAGTCTGGTAAAGTACAGGTTCTAAAAGGGTTAGAAATTCGCCAACCCCACGGTAGCGGGATTAATAAAATAAGTGATGCTGTATCGGGTAGGGGTTTAGTATGCTTTCTTTCAGATTGCGATCGCACTTACCTCAGAGCAAAGTTAGGTTTACCTATCCACTTTCAAGCATACTCCTTAGCAGATAAATATAGTAGCGACGATAAGAAGTCGCCACCGTACACTATAGCATTTGGTAAATCTGCACTAATGCTGGAAACCTTACTTTGGTTTCGGAAGCCGAAAAAGGATGATGGCTGGATTTGTTAGAAAGTAGTTATATAACATCAAATTTTGGGAATACTAATGGTTGAAGATGATTTGCTTTCTCGAATTTCGATTGACCCAAACATCTGTTTTGGAAAACCCTGCATTAATGGACATCGTATTTGGGTTTCTTTAATTTTAGATTTATTAGCTGGTGGAGAAACTATTGAGAGCATTTTGGAGGCATATATAAGTATAGAACGAGAAGATATTTTAGCGTGTATTGCATTTGCTGCTAAGGCAATTAAAGATTTATATAGTGAAGATGGGGAATAGAGATGAGTATGAAGAACGTTGATGAATATCCTGAAATTCCAGACTTAGACAACTATGATGAAGATGAAAAAGATACTCCTGTTGAACGTGAACTTTTAACTCTTAGCCTCTTCAAAAAGGCAATTAAAGAAGTACCAGAAAACAAGGAAGATTCCATAATTATTAGTTTTTCTGATAATGTATTACCTAAGCTAATTAATCAATTAGTAGGAGCCACAGCTAAGGGTGGTCAATTTACAGAAGACCGTAGATCCGAAGGTAAAAACGTTGAACGTAGTAAGCATGACCAATCTTTATTATCTCATCTGCTTAATGGTTTATTCCCTACTTACCGGATTATTCAGAAATTAAAGTCATCAGAACTGGAAACTAATCCTGTTAATCGCCAATGTGAAGAAAAGGAAACTCGTTTATTTGTAGCTGCGTATATTCTACATGACTTTGAAAAATTCCCCGACTATCCAATTTGGTTGAAAGAAAATGACACAGATGATGTATTTAAAAACCGTGATTGGCGTAAAGACCCTGCAAAAAAATCAGATGCACCAAATTTAAGACGCGGGTATGTAAAACAAAAAATTCAGGATTTTAGTTTAGATAGTTTTTTGGGTGAAGATTGGGAAAATTGTATCGATGATATTGTGTGGCTGAGTAGTAATGCTGGTGATGGCAGTGATGCTGATCGAGGTTTAGAAATTCGTGGTTTGCGTCCTAATTTAGATGGTCGAGTGCGGAATATTCTGCACAGATTATTAAAAATGTCTGATTTATTTGCTTCATTGTTAAAGCATCCTCGTGATGTAGAAAGTGATGGCAGAAATGAGAAATTACCTGAGTTATTAAACGACTTAAGTAATGGTCAGTTAACATTTAGCTACCATGCTCTATCAGATAATCGTGGTGTGCTGACGAATATTATTAATAATGCTTTGATGGATGCACATCCTCAGCAATACTACACACAGTTATTGTATTTGCCAGATGGTGTAGTATACCTTGCCAGTAACGATGCGCCTGCAATTCATACTGCTGATATTCCCAATCAAGTTGTAGATAAAATTAAAACATTATGCAGCAAGCAGTTAACAAAGCGACAAACAGGTTTTAGTCGAGATGGTAAAGGTTTCAAGTTCGCTGATTACTACTGGTTATTTTTCCGTGCTAATGAGTTAATGGAAGTCAGCATTAATGCAGCTATCAGTATACTCCCTGATACTAAATTAGCCTCATCTGGTAAGCGGAGTGAAAGTTTACAAACTTTTCAGACACAAGGAGAATTACCACAAAATATAGATGTTGTATTTGGTAATGAAATTCAAATTGATAGATTAGCTGAATTTGGAGATATTATATGTCGAGGTATTTGGGGTAAATGGCAAGAACGCGCGAATGAATACCAAAAACAATTTTCTAAAGCTGAACGTAAAAATATTCCTGATTTAAATCTGACTGAAAAACTAGCTGAATACTTGGGTTTGTTAGAGGAAATACCAGCTTTAAGACAAATTCAATCTCTCAAGAAGACAGGAGGTGTTCCTTTAGATTGGTATTATTTATCGGCTAAGTATTACCAGAAAAATCTAGGTAAAAATTTAGCGCAAAATATTGAGTTGATGGAAGGAATGGTTAACTATACTTCCAAGCTCATTAAACCTATTTTAGAAGATTTTGCAATTCCTGATGGTTGGAGTGATTTACGCACTTATGTAAGTCGAGTTATTTCTTTACCAACAGGTGCAGTTGTTGAACCTAAGCCAGACCAATTTTTAATAGAAATAAGTAGGTATAACGCTGCAAAAGTTACAGGAAGAGGTAGAGAAAATGTTTGTGCTATATCTAGTTCTCCCTACACTGTAACGGAGCAAATGGAGTCAGCAACGTTATTTGCACCACAAGTTTATAGCAATCGCCAAATTTTATTTAATGCTCAAGCTGCAAAGCGGCAAATTTGCTCAATCTGGTCAATTGAAATCATGTTGAGACAAATTATGATGAGTAAGACTAACGCGACTGGTGCAGACTTTGAAGGTCGTAAATATCGCTATCTCTATCTCTATCCTGCTTATTTCTTTACTCCAGAAACAAATAAATTTTTGCAAAAGGCTTATAACGCCATATCTCAAACTCGATTTGATGCTGAACTTCGCAAACATTTTGTTTCCAAAGAACAAGTTGCAAATTTAACAATTGACAACTATCAACAAGTCGATGATTTATTGATTAAGCAGGATATTCCACCAGAAGATGATAAGACATTTAAAATTAGCTATCCCGATGATGAAACATTAACTTTCTTCTTTATTGGTTTACCACCAGGAAGAGAACCAACAGATACAGAATCGTGGGTAATGCCAACTTGGTTAGCATTTGCTTTACCGCTTGTTCTCGATGTAAAAGTCGTTGCATCAGAATCACCTGTACCACCTTTCATTAGTGGTGCTGATTTTGAAGAAACAGTTTTAATTGATGGAGAACACCAAGCGATTCGTTCTTTGATTAAGAAAGATAACTATCGTTTAGATAGTATCTTACCTCACAAATCTGGACGCTTTTCACCTTTAAATGCTCTCACTGCTGCTTACTCTATTCACTTGGAAGTTAACCGTAAAAAAGATGGCGATCCAGATTGGGGAAAATTAGCAGATTTAGTAAGAGATTTAGAAACCAGTCCTCTCTATGTCTTCCATTACCTTAATAAATGGTTGCGAAAGCAAGACAAAATTGATTCTGTATCTATTGCTAAAATTCGTCTGTATCGATACCTTTACTACTGCTTTGATCCTAAAGGAGATAAAATGACTAAACTTGATGAACTAACCAAGCTATACCGCAGTTTTTATAGAGCTAAAAGTAAGGGTAAACCACCAAAAGCTAATGCAATTCTCAAGCCAATTGATGAAGCTGCTGATGTTATCTTGAAATTTAATAAAGATTTGGCAGATGATAGTGAATCTTTAACACAACTCGTAGCAGCTAAAATAGCAAGTCTTATGAAAAAAGTTAGACGAAAAGAAGCAGAGGGAAAACCAACATTAATTTTAGTTGATGGTAAGTGGAAGCCTGCCTTAACTTCAGAAGAAGAACGTCGAGCAGTTTATGAATTTTCTAAGTATTTTGTCAAGGAAATATTTGAAGTAAGTTTTAAAAGCGATCGCGCACGTTTAGCAGGTACTCAACTCAATTTAATTAGAGATACCTGTGAATACCTTTATCGTCTAGCAGATGATGAAGAACGTAAAGCACGTCCGCAAGATGAACCTGATGATATTCCTGAATTAGAACTTGAAGCATCAGTCTAATTTATTCTTTTTTTACAACTAACTAAATCGGAGCAATCAAACCATGAAATTCTTGAAAACACTCGATTCTAAATTTTTCCACGATGTAATCCCTGCTAAACCAATGGGGAAATATGTTCATTTCATTACTATTCGCGTTACAGAATCTTATCCTTTATTTCAAACAGACGGTGAACTGAATAAAGCTAGAGTACGTGCTGGAATTGAAAACAAAGAACCTATTAGTCGCTTGGCAATGTTTAAGCGCAAGCAGTCTACACCAGAACGTTTAACAGGTAGAGAATTACTACGTAACTACAAAATTGGTGATTCGGAAAAATGCGACTACAACGTAGATTTCAGCAAAACTACTCCTGATTGTATTCTCTACGGTTTTGCTATTGGTGATTCTGGTTCTGAGAAATCTAAAGTAGTTGTAGACACAGCCTACTCTATTACACCCTTTGATGATTCTCATCTTAACTTTACCCTCAATGCACCTTTTGAAAATGGGACAATGAGCCGTCAAGGGGAAGTAACCAGCCGGATTAATAGTCAAGACCATATATTACCTCAAGTCTTTTTCCCTAGTATTGTCACGCTGAAAGATCCTACTGAAGCTGGATTTCTCTACGTTTTCAATAATATTCTCAGAACACGCCATTACGGAGCGCAAACTACCCGCACTGGTAGAGTGCGTAATGAGTTAGTTGGAGTCATTTTCGCTGATGGTGAGATTGTTAGTAATCTTCTCTGGACTCAAAAGATATATGACGTAATGAGTAATGCAACTCCAAAGCAAATTAATCCTCCTGATCCGCTCAATGAAGACGAGGTTTTAGAAGCGGCTACACAAGCAATTACTACTTTAATGTCTCAAGAGTGTATTTCTCATACTGACTTTGTTGGTGCATCCTTCACACAACTTTTGAATGAAGTGAAGTCTATCACCAGTGATGAAACTCGATTGCTAGAAATGTTGACTCAAGCAAATGATGAATCATCTGTTTATGCTCAAACATGGGTTCTTAAATCAGGGAAGAAAGACCCTAAGAAAGATACCAAGGTTAATAAGAAAGCTGCTGCTGTCACGGAGTAAACAAGATGGTGTTTATTTATCGCTGTCAAATAGAACTACATGACAGCCTCTATTACGCAACTCGTGAAATCGGCCGATTGTATGAAACAGAGCCAATAATTCACAATTACGCTCTCTGTTATGCACTGGGTTTAGTTGATAGCCAAATATACTCAACTACCGTTGCTGAAGAACATTCTTACCGCTATTTTTGCCCGGAACAAGTGCCAAAATATGAGGAGCATCTAACGCCACTCAATCAACAGGGAATTTACGTAACTCCGGCGCGATCGCTCAATCATTCTTCCATCCTCAACACCTGGAAGTATGCTAACAACAACTACCACGTTGAAATGGAGAAAACACAGAAAAATATCCCTAGTTTTGGCAGAGCAAAGGAAATAGCAGCAGAAAGTCTATTTGAGTTTTTTGTCATATCTCAAAAAGAACTCAAACTATCAAAGTGGATTCGCTTGGGTAAATGGATGAGCAAAGCCGAAGTGATGGTTGAACCATTACCGAAACATAAAATTTCTGAAGGGATATTCACTTGTACACATCCATTAAATCCTTTAGATGTGATGTTCACTAATCAAGTGATTAGCTATGATGTTGTGAATATGCCTCCAGTTAGCTTAATTCAGAATGTCCAAATGCGAGGTCAATACTATCAATTTGAAGGCATTCAAAACTTAAAAATCCCAGTTCGGATAGAATATCGTTTTCGGAATTAATCATTTCCCAAAACCTTTACCACGGCTTTTATTTTTTCGAGGCTCTATCGTCATTAACTCAGCTTTAAAACCTCTAGAATCTTGCAACATTAACTTACGAATTCGCTGGCGTTGGTAAGTCTGCACCTCAGCAGCTAGGGGATGATTAGAGTCAATTTTTAGGTGAGTAATAGAAGAAACATATTTTTCTTTACTTTCAGGATTATTTGGCTCTTTTAGTCCGCACATAATCCCGCCTTCATCTCCTGAATAGCCAACGGAATCAATCTCAAATTCCCTGTCTGGATCGGCGTTTACTCCTTTTTGCTTTAATGTCTTTAAAAACTCCTTCCCGGCTCGTGCTTTAATGGGTAAGTTCTCTTTCAGTTTTTCAGTTAGTGCCTTTGCTGCATTGTAATCATCAATTCTCATTGGTCTTTCTCGCTATGTAGTTTTTCTCACTTAAAAGAATACTACTATCATCACTCAACAGTCTTTAAAATTTTAGATACCACATTCAGCGATCGCTCCTTTATCCCCAGTGAAACACTATCAACAACAAACCAACGCTTTCCCCAGCGATTACCTAAACAACTTGTGGGGAGAAATCCAAGCTTGTCCTTACTTCGCTATCAACAACCTCAACCGCGATTTTGTCGCCACTAAAGGATTTTCTGTAGTATTTCAGCGTTCTGGATTAGCCAAGGTAGAACAGCAGTTTCCCTACTTCAAACCTTACCTGGATTTGGCTCTCCAGCCGAGTTGTAATGCTTTTTACCTCAATCCTTTACAAATAAAAGAAGGCTCCCGCGTCGATCCGCATATCGATCGCTCCCTGCGTTCCTACTCCAAAACCATTGAACCACCTGCGGTTGTCAGTGTTCTCTATGTGCGCGTACCGGCAGATATGGAAGGGGGAGAACTGGTATTGCGATCGCACAAACGCCAACTTGGGCAAATTAAGCCCCAATTCAATACTTTAGTGTATTTTCAAGGTGATTTAACCCATTCGGTTAACGCTGTCAAAACCCCAGGAAATCGCCTAAGTTTAGTTTGTGAACAGTATAGTTTGAGTGATGCTGAACTCCAGGAAATCCCTGAGTTTACTGTAGAGTCAAGAAGCACTCAGTCTACAACCAAAAAGAGAAAGTATGCCTCATAGTTTAGTGTTGAATTTGCTACCTCAATCGCCCATTCCACCACAGTATCTTACAGGTAGACATCTCCACGCCCTATTTTTAACCCTCGTTAGTTCTGTAGATAGCACATTAGGCGATCGCTTGCACGATTCTACCGCAGATAAAGCTTTCACTCTCTCTCCCCTGCAAATAAGGGGACAGGGGATAGGGGATAGGGAACAGGATCGGGGTAAATATAAATCTAAAATTTCTACTAGCAGTAGTTTGCAGTACTCACATCAACAACCCATTCCCGCCGGAACTCCTTGTTGGTGGCGCATCTCTTTATTAGATGACACTCTATTTGGCAAACTTACCCAACTTTGGCTAAATCTTAATCCCAATCGCCCTTGGCATCTTGGCCCGGCTGATTTGTATATTACCAGCATTCAAGGCACACCCCAAGCTATTCAACCTTGGGCAAATGCCAGTACTTACGCTCAATTATACGAAGAAGCTAGCGATCGCAATTCTTCCATCAACCTTACCTTCTCCACGCCTACCGCCTTCCGTCAAGGACAGTATGATACTACCCTTCCTACCAGGGAATCTGTGTTTAACTCCCTACTTTCGCGGTGGAATAAGTACAGTGGCATAGAATTAAATCAGATTGCGATCGAGTCAATATTTCCCTCATTTGTCAATATTCACACAGAAATATTAGCTGATTCTCGCAGCAAATTTATCGGCATTCTTGGCGAAGTTACCTATAAGATTTTAGGGGCAGTTGAACCAATACAAATTAAGCAAATTAACGCTTTAGCTGACTTTGCTTTATATACTGGTGTCGGAAGAAAAACAACAATGGGTATGGGAATGGCACGTAGGTTACAGGGAGCAGGGGACAGGGGATAGGTTGTAAATAAATCGAAACAATGCCTTAGCCAAAAGATCCCGACACAGAACAGTAGATAGGCTATAAATGATGTACTAAATATAACTAGACGTAATCTGTAACCTATCACCTATCGCCTGTCCCCTATCACCTCTTTCCTATCACCTATGAAAATAGAGTCGCATCGAGATTTGATTGTTTGGCAAAAATCAATGGATATGGTAGTGCAGATATATCAATTAACTGCTAAATTTCCAGCAACAGAAACTTATCGATTGACTTCGCAAATCACTAGAGCAGCAGTATCAGTACCAGCAAATATCGCTGAGGGTCATGCACGAGGAACGAAAAAAGATTATGCAAACTTTTTAGCGATCGCTAAAGGCTCGTTAATGGAAACAGAAACTTTTTTAATGCTGACTATAAGGTTGAATTATATACCTCAATCACAAGCAAACTCTACTTTATTTTTGATTACAGAAATCAGCAAAATGCTTACTACTCTTCGTAATCGACTAATCAATATGCAATGAGTAAAAATATGAAAAATTTTCTGTCCCCTGTAACCTCTCACCTATCCCCTTCATTAGAATATATTTCCATTGCGGCATTGAATCAATATGCCTATTGTCCGCATCGCTGTTGGCGGATGTTTTGTGCCGGGGAATTTACTGATAATCAATACACAATTGAAGGTACAACTTTACACGATCGCGTCCACACCACAAGCGATGTACAGCGAGGAGAAACTTGGCAAATTCGAGCAATTTGGCTAAAGTCTGAGCAATACAAACTCATTGGCAAATCTGATTTAATTGAAGCCGAATCTGGTCAAGTTTACCCAGTGGAATACAAACGGGGACGCAAAGGCGAATGGGATAATGATGAGTTACAAGTTTGTGCCCAAGCTTTATGTTTAGAAGAGATGACAGGACAACCAGTTAATACTGGATATATCTATTATGCCCACTCCCATCAACGGCAATTAGTAGAGATTAATGCAGAGTTACGGCAAAGTGCGATCGCTACTATTGAATCTGTCACAAATCTCCTAGAAACAGGAGCAATGCCAAGACCATCTTACAGCAAACGCTGCCAAGGATGCAGTCTTTATTCGCAATGTTTGCCCAAAGCAACTGATAAAGTCAAAAGTTATCAAGAAGCTAATTAAATCATCCTCTAGTAACTTCTAGTTGAGGACGTATTGACTTTCAACATTGTTCAAATAAGATCCCCCCGCCTGTGGCGACCCCCTTAAAAAGGGGGTAAAGGAGGAAGACAAAGTAGATAAGCCCCCCTTTTTAAGGGGGGTTGGGGGGATCTTTGTGTAGTAAATAAGCTAACCAAATTGTATTGAGTTTGATAGTTTTCAATTAATTAAGGATGAAATCATGGGAACACTTTACGTAACACAAGCCGATGCTTTTATCGGTAAAGTTGACGAACGTCTCACCGTTAAAGCTGAACAAAAAACAATCTTGGATATCCCTTTAATTAAGATAGAAGGAATTGTAGTAATAGGTAGGGCTACCGTTTCCCCCTCAGCTGTCAGTGAACTTTTAGAACGTCACATTTGTTTAACATTTCTCACACAAAACGGACGATATTTAGGACGTTTAGAACCAGAAGCTACTAAAAATATCTTTGTTCGGAAAGCCCAATGGCAAGCTGTGGGAGAATCACAACCAGCAATACATTTAGTCAGAGGATTTGTACGGGGTAAATTGAAAAATTACCGCCATACATTACTTCGCACTCAGCGAGAACATCCCGATCTTGACCTGAATAATAACATCACTCGATTGGAAAACGCGATCGCACCAATCGAAAAAACTAGCAGCATTGATTCTCTCAGAGGCTTAGAAGGTGCTGGTAGTGCAGCCTATTTTGGTTGTTTTCAACAACTAATCAAAACCTCAGAATTTCGATTTGAAGCCAGAAACCGCCGTCCACCAACCGATCCGGTTAATGCCCTACTGAGTTTTGGGTATTCATTACTACGCCATGATGTGCAAAGTGCTTTAAATATTGTTGGCTTCGATCCTTATCTAGGATACTTACACGTCGAGCGTTATGGTAGACCTTCCCTAGCTTTGGATTTGATGGAAGAATTTCGTCCTTTAATAGTGGATGCTGTAGTGTTGTCGCTGATTAACAAGCGATCGCTAACCCTAACTGACTTTACCACCGAACCGCTCAGTGGTGCTGTGTCTTTAACCAAAGAAGGATTGCATACATTTCTTCGCACCTATCAACAAAAGAAACTATCGAGTTTCAAACATCCAGTTTTGGGAAACAAATGTACCTACCAAGAATCCTTTGAAATTCAAGCGAGGTTACTGGCTAAATACCTCATGAACGAAATCGATAAATATCCCCCTTTAATTCTTAAGTAACTTCCGCACTAACATGTATATTGTTGTCAGCTACGACATTCCAGAAGATAAGCGTCGGACTAAAATCCATTCGATTCTTAAGTCTTATGGACAATGGATGCAACTGAGTGTGTTTGAGTGCGATGTCACTCCCACTCAGTATGCTAAACTGCGATCGCGTTTAGCTAAATTGATTAAACCCGACACTGACAGCGTTCGTTTTTATTTTCTCTGTGGCTGTTGTCAGCGAAAAGTCGAACGCATTGGCGGAGAACAGCCACGAGATGAAACAATTTTCTTTGCTGAGTCTCCTTCTAGCTAGGTTCCTGTCTCTCAAATGCGCGGAAGGGTAGGTGTAGAAATTTCACAGCCAGAAAAAATGCTTCTATCCCAACTCCAGCAAGGCTTTCAACCCATTAACCGCCTAATCCTCATCCGCGCAATCTCTGAAATGCTTCTCAAAATAGGGTTTTAGCTTTTAAAGTTTCCTGGCGCTCTTTCCAAACGAATTCTCTAATGCTATGATTGCCCTTGAATCGCGCAACCGCACCTTGAAAACTAAATACAGCTTGGCTTTCAGCCTCCCGCTATTGCAATTCATCAAAATCCCTATTAGGGATTGAAACTAGAAACTAAGTTTTCAATCCCTGGTTTATACCCTTATTGCAATTCATCAAAATCCCTATTAGGGATTGAAACCTTACGATAACATCGGTACTGGTATGGGTGTTAAATTGCAATTCATCAAAATCCCTATTAGGGATTGAAACAAATAAAACCTAAGATTTTCAAATATAGTGAAGAATTGCAATTCATCAAAATCCCTATTAGGGATTGAAACGTAACTTTGGGCGATTATGAGCCATACAGTAAATCATTGCAATTCATCAAAATCCCTATTAGGGATTGAAACTTCCCAGACTGGGCAGGGCAAGATTATTCGTGATATTGCAATTCATCAAAATCCCTATTAGGGATTGAAACCTGGAAAAATTCAAACCATTCTAGATCATGTTGGAAATTGCAATTCATCAAAATCCCTATTAGGGATTGAAACTTAAAATAAAATTTTGGTAGTTCAAACACTAAGAATTGCAATTCATCAAAATCCCTATTAGGGATTGAAACTTCAAGTATTTTGAAGAACCGATTAAACCCTGGAATTGCAATTCATCAAAATCCCTATTAGGGATTGAAACTCTTCGTCAATATCTTTCAAGCGATCGCTAATCAAATTGCAATTCATCAAAATCCCTATTAGGGATTGAAACAAACCCTGCTGCAACGGTATGAAGTTGATTTAGGGCTATTGCAATTCATCAAAATCCCTATTAGGGATTGAAACACCAAGTTTATTAAACTTGGTAACAGGTATATTAAATTGCAATTCATCAAAATCCCTATTAGGGATTGAAACGCTCAGATAGGAGATTTATGGACACCTCCCTCAAATTGCAATTCATCAAAATCCCTATTAGGGATTGAAACACGATCAACCGCTGATAGTAGTACTCAAACACATATTGCAATTCATCAAAATCCCTATTAGGGATTGAAACAGTCTGGACTAACACTTTGAACGGAAGGGGTAAAAATTGCAATTCATCAAAATCCCTATTAGGGATTGAAACAAAATGGCTTCTATACATTAGTGAATGCTGGCAACATTGCAATTCATCAAAATCCCTATTAGGGATTGAAACAGGAATGTAGGGTTTGGACTACTGCAAAATAGTGCAAGTGGTAATTGCAATTCATCAAAATCCCTATTAGGGATTGAAACCAATTGGTTTGAGACGGTAAATCTAGAAATCTACGAATTGCAATTCATCAAAATCCCTATTAGGGATTGAAACTAGATAGATTTATGAGTAAAAAGAGCAAATTCCATTGCAATTCATCAAAATCCCTATTAGGGATTGAAACAAAAGTGCAAGGCAGCAATACTTTCTTGGCTTGATTGCAATTCATCAAAATCCCTATTAGGGATTGAAACTTCATTCCATAGCGATAATGTAAATCCTGATAGCTATTGCAATTCATCAAAATCGCTATTAGGGATTAAAACATTTACTTCTATTCCCTGTTCCCTGCCCACGCAAGTAAATTCAGGAATCAAACCGGATTTCTATAGGTGTTCGTTATTTACTGAACACCTGAAGAATTTAGTTAAGCTTCAGCAATATTTTTGTTAAGCCATCGCCTAACTGCTCAATAGATTGTTGCTGTTTAGGATCTTTTAACGTGCCATCAGCATTAAAAGCTTCGTAAGCTTTAGGTAAGGCTATTTGATCGGGAAGTACTAAAACTTTGATGTTTCCCAAAATAGAGCGCAGGTGAACCAATCCCCGCAAACCACCAAGAGCGCCTGGGGAAGCGCTCATAATACTAGCAACCTTACCTGCAAAAGCAGCCAATGGTGCTTCATTTGGGGCTGGACGAGATGCCCAGTCAATGGCGTTCTTCAAAACTGCTGTGAGTGAACTGTTATATTCCGGCGAAGCAATCAGCAATCCTTGATGAGAAATCATCAAGTCTTTAAAAGTGCGGGCGTTGGCTGGTAGTCCTTTTTGAGCTTCCAAGTCTTCATCAAACAGAGGTAAAGGCAAATCGCGGAGGTCTATATAAGTAACCTCTGCGCCAGCTGCCTTAGCGCCAGCCGCCGCGATTTTTACCAGTTTTTTGTTGTAAGAATCTATCCGGGTGCTGCCAGCAAAGGCGAGGATTTTCGGTGTAGATGCCATAATTCTAGGTTGAATGGGAAGGATTAACCTGTTCAGCTGCATTATCCTGTTTTCAGGCGATCGCTATTTGCTACCTTTAGATTTTCTTTACAAACTTTTTCGTTATGGCGAATTGGTCAGACTCTTATCTCGGCAAGTTACGACAAGTTGTAGGCGATCGCATACTTCTATTATTTGGCACACGTGTGATTATAGAGGATAATTTGGGGCGTGTTTTATTGCAAAAGCGGAGTGATTTCAAACTTTGGGGGCTACCTGGCGGTTGTCCTGAAATAGGTGAATCTGCCGAAGAATGTTCCGCACGAGAGGTTTTTGAAGAAACTGGTTTAACGGTTAAGCGTTTTGCAGCTGTGGGATTTTCTTCCAACCCAGCTATTGAAGCTGTCACTTATCCTAATGGCGATCGCGTCCAAAATTTCATTTTAATTTTGCGAGCCGTTGAATGGTCAGGCAGCCTCGCTTGCTTAGATGGAGAATCGCTGGCGCTGGAATTTTTTGATTTGGCTGATTTACCTACATTAATGCCAAACGATCGCCCCGTTTTAGAAAAGTTTCAGGAATACAAAAAAAGCGGCGAATTTCTGATGTTCTAAGAGGGTGTTTGAAAAATCTAAATTATTACTAGCCTTGGCGACTAGAAGTCACAGCTACACAGACAAAACCCACACTTCTCTACGAGACGCTGCGCGAACGACAAGCTCAGTGACCGCCTACGTGAGTTAAAGAGTTTGATTTTGTGTTAGTCCGCGCAGGCGGACTTTGCTTGTGTAGCCGCGATTTCCAATCGCCCAAAACTTTTCAAACATCCTCTAAAGCATTTTTTCTAAGAATTGCTTGGCGCGATCGCACTGAGGATTTTGGAAAAACTCGTTAGGGGTAGTGTCTTCTGCTAAACTTCCTTGGTCGAGGAACATAATCCGATTGGCAACTTCTCTAGCAAAGCCCATTTCATGGGTGACAATCGCCATTGTCATCCCAGATAGCGCTAAATCTTTCATCACTTCCAGCACATCCTTAACCATTTCTGGATCTAATGCAGAGGTGGGTTCATCAAATAAAATCATCTCTGGTTTCATTGCTAATGCCCGTGCGATCGCTACTCGCTGTTTCTGTCCCCCCGATAATTTGGAGGGATAGACAGACACTTTTGATTCTAAACCTACCTTAGCCAGCAATTCTAAGCCATGTTCTGCTGCTTTTTGCTTGTTTATTCCTTTTACCTTGATGGGTGCGTAGGTGACATTTTCCAGCACATTCATGTGGGGAAACAAATTAAAATGTTGAAATACCATCACCAATTGCTGACGTACTTTAGCGATGTTTGCCTTGGGATTGGTGATTTCTTGGTCGTGAAAATAAATTCTGCCTCTGGTGGGTTGTTCTAGCAAGTTTATGCATCTTAAAAAGGTAGACTTACCTGAACCAGAAGGGCCTAATATGGCAACCACTTCCCCTTGATAAAACTCAGTTGAAATATCTTTGAGTACGTCGAGTTTGCCAAAGGATTTACATAAGAATTCCGTGCGAATTACTACATTATTCACTTTCCCGTAACCTCCTTTCTAAAGCTGATGCACCCAAAGTCATACCCATTACCAAAACATAGTAGATTAACCCGGCAAATAGCAGTGGTTCAAAATAAATATATTTGTTTGCACCAACGATTTGGGCGCTGCGTAATATTTCCACCACTCCAATGGTTGACACCAGCGCGGAATCTTTAAGCAATCCGATAGTTTCATTTACCAATGCCGGGAGAATGTTCTTCAATGCTTGGGGCAAAATCACATCCCACATCATCAACCAATAGGGAACACCCATAGACATCGCCGCTTCACTTTGCCCTTTATCCACCGCTTGAATCCCACCCCTGATGGTTTCTGACATATAAGCGCCAGAATTCAGGGTAAAAGTTAGCACCCCAGCCTCCAATGCGGAAATATCATAGCCTGTAAGCTGGGGTGTTGCGTAATAAACTAATGCCAACTGTAATAACAAAGGTGTACCTCGAAAAACAGAGGTGTAGGCGTTAGCAACCCAGGTAAGCGGCTTGATGCCGAGAATTTTTAACAGAGACAAGATTGTTCCCCAGATTAACCCCAAGGTTACAGATAATAGGGTGAACAACAAAGTTAAAGGGATTCCCCGCAGAATAAAGGGAATGTCGGGAAGAATTCTGGTGAAGTCGAGATTCAATCCGCCTTTGGCAGCAGTTGAGGATGCAGTATTGGCGGCAGTATTCTGTGAAAACCATTTGGTTACTAGTTTAGCCAATGTACCATCGTCCTTCATTTGTTGAAGGACTTTGTTAAACGGTTCTACAAAAGAAGAACCTTTAGGAAAAGCGATCGCCGATCCACTTGCTTCCTCTGAGGGAATTGTATTAAATTCTAAATCTGGGTTAGCTTGGGCAAATCCCTTAGCGACGGTATCTTCAACAATTGCGGCATCAATTCGCCTAGATTTGATTTCTTGAACGACTTCCGGCACTTTGTTAAGTTGCTTTAGCTGAATACCCGCGACTTTTTTCGCAATTTTCTGAGCATTTTGTTCTTGTATGGTTCCTAGTTGTACCCCAAGCTTTTTTCCTGATAAGTCTTGGGGTTGCTTCAGGTTGCTACCTTTAGGAGCGACAATTGTATCTTTGGCTTCGTAATAAATAATTGAAAAATCAATATTTTTTTGACGTTCTGGAGTCGGAGTCATTCCAGCCATGACAAAATCAGCGCGATTTGCTTGGAGTGCAGGAATTAACCCATTAAAATCTGATTCCATTATTTTAAGTTTAAACCCTA
The DNA here is from genome assembly GCF_963920915.1 of Nostoc sp. PCC 9305. NCBI lineage: Bacteria > Bacillati > Cyanobacteriota > Cyanophyceae > Nostocales > Nostocaceae > Nostoc > Nostoc sp. PCC 9305. The sequence continues at coordinate 5,306 of NZ_CAWUDN010000094.1, read as the reverse complement.
GTTTTTCAGCCAGGGTTTTGGCAATATCTATATCAAAGCCAACGATTTGGCGTAGGCGTAGCCCGTCGTAGACATCGCCTCCTTTCGTATCATAAAACTCATAAGGAGGATAATCTGGGGAAGTAATCAACGTCAGCGTGTCTTTCCCTAAAGGTGAAGCAGCTTTTAGAGAATTACTATGTCCGATGATGATGTTGATTACTACTACTGCTACAACTAGTATTGTTGATAGCCATGCTTTCTTTTTCTTCATGAACTTGATCAATCTATAATTTACATTCCGCACCTTATACCAATTTTTTATGAGGCTGCATAGAATTCGATCCCCCCTAGCCCCCCTTAAAAAAGGGGGGAACTAGAATCAAAGTCCCCCTTATTAAGGGGGATTTAGGGGGATCAAGATATGTGCAACTTCACATTAAGTTGGTATTAAGAGAATTCCAAATAAAAAAATATCCCACAACTGACGCAAAAATCCTCTCTATTCCTCCTCACTCTGTGTTCTCTGCGTCTCTGTGGTTCGTCAAATTCTCACTTTAGTCGCCTCCAGTAGCTTGACGCTGGCATAAATAGCATCAATATAAGGTGTGGGAATTTGAGTAAGTTTTCCCAATTCCGCCACCGCGCCAACAATGGCGTCTATCTCCGTAGCGCGTCCGGATTCAATATCTTGTAACATTGAGGTTTTATGGGCACCAACATTTTCTGCGCCATTAATTCGCTGTTCTAAAGTGATACCAAACTTTATACCAAATTTTTCTGCGATCGCTTGAGTTTCAGTCATCATTTGTCGCGCTAGTTCGCGGGTGAGGGGATAGCGGCAAATATCCTCTAGAGTCGCACCAGTTAAGGCACTGATGGGATTAAATGCTACATTCCCCCACAACTTGATCCAAATTTCTGTGCGAATCTGATTGCGGATTGGTGCTTTGAATCCTGCTTTTTTTAAAGTCTGTGCTAATAATTGAATGCGTTCTGTTTTACTCCCATCGATTTCACCGAGAGTAAAGCGATCGCCTTCAATATGTTTAATTACACCTGGTTCAATTATCTCAGTTGCCGGGTAAACAACACAACCAATAGCACGTTCAGCACCGATATTAGCTTCAATAATCCCATCTGCGTCAACAGATTGAATCCGCGTACCTTCATACTCACCGCCATGCTGACAAAAGTACCACCAAGGAACGCCATTTTGGGCTGTCACCACCATTGTGTAAGGATTGTAGAGTGCAGGGAGAGAAGGTGCGATCGCGGCTACACTGTGAGCCTTCACAGTTAAAATTACTACATCCTGTGTCCCTGCTGACTGAATATCATTAGTTGCCATCGGAGTAACAATTTGGCTGGAACCGTCTGCCATAAGTAACTTCAGCCCATTTTTTTTAATTGCCTCCAAATGAGAACCACGCGCAATCAGCGTCACTGCTTCACCTGCCAGTGCCAATTTCGCCCCTAAATATCCACCAATCGCACCCGCGCCGACAATACAGATTTTCATTTTGTCAAAAGAATATGAGTCGTGGAAGACAATATATAGTCGCTTTTACCCTCAGCAAAAAGCAGGATGAGATTTGTAGAAAGTGGCATTATCTGAATTAATTATCTATTAGGGTTTGCGGTACTGCACTTCGTGGTTGAATTCATCTTGGTTAGACTCAATATTTTGAAAAAATGTCGATCTGACAAATTCCAAATTATGTAGTAAGGCAATAGAACGATGATTTTCTACATCAACGTCAGCGCGGAAATTAAGATTTTGGTATGTCTCAACTAAATAATTAATCATACACTTCACGGCTTCGAGCGCATAACCTTGTCCCCAGAAATTAGGGAAAAACACATATCCAAGCATTGCACTATTATCTATAGTAATTGTTGCTTGAACATATCCAACGTAGCATTTCTCCACAAGAGACCAGACAGCCCAGTTTAACCAAATCTCCGTTCCATCCGGTGATTGACGACGTGCCAAAACCATGTAGCGATCGCGAAGTGATTGAACGCTTTGTGGCGGCATATCTTCAATAAACTTGTATATACTCGCACTCTGTAATCCATCAAAAAGCAGTTCGGCATGATATGGTTCTAGTGGTTCTAAACAGAGTCGTTGAGAGTACATTTTCATTAGCGATCTAGACCGAATACCTTGGACTAACTCATCTTTAACATCAACCTGTAAATGCAACATTACTTGATATTGATTACCCCTCAAATAGTTAGACTTTGCATCGCTTCTAATAAATCTTGATGAACAGATTTTGAAGCAGCTACAATCAATCCAGGCATACTATAGTTTTGACAAGTATGCAGTGGCGGTAAAGTCGAACCGTCCAGAGTAGTTACAATCCAGCCAGCCTCTTTTGCAATAAAAGCGAGTGCAGCACTATCAAGAAATTTGCCCGATTTGATAACTGCTCCACTCAAATCGCCAGTGAGAATACCATTAAGATTGGGAATTTGAATATCACTAGAGTAATCATTCGCTATATCGATTACTTTATATCGATCTTTTAATAAATTTGCGATGGAATTCATTCCCCATCCTAATAAAATAGAAGGTTTGGCAGATGTTATATCTAATGGGGCACAGGCTTCTAAGTTCATGTCTAGCGTGCCTTTAAAAGCACCTTCACCTCGAAGGGCGTAAAAATAAATGTTTTGGGCAGGAGAAATGGCAATTACTGCTTCAAAGTCATCCGCATTTAGAATACTGAGAATAATTTGGTAATTAGAATGTCCATCCATATAAAACTTCGTGCCATCAATCGGGTCGAGTGTTACTAAGTAATCCCCTTCTGAACCGAGTTCGGTAGCGCGAAAATATTTGGTATTATTAGAACTTTCATATTCTTCACCATAAAAGCGAATATCTGGGAAAGTGCCTAGTAATACTACTTCTACCAGATTTTGAATAGCCACATCTGCGTCAGTAAGGGCGGCACTAAAAAAGTTGTTTGCTTGTTCTTTGGCAGGAAGTGCAGCAATTTTTGGTTGTAGAAAATTGGCATAGGCTGCTGCTACTTTGAGATGGGGGAGTAAAGTCTCTAAAATTAATCGAGTAGTTGGTGTTGTGGACATTGCAGCAAACTCCTTTTAGAAATAATCTACCGTCCGCAGGGCGATAGAATTCTATATCTAGACAAAATTACGGTATCATTTGGATGCAATGATACCACCGTTGCTATATTACTTTAATCTGTATGTTTCAATGAACCATAGAAAAATCGCAAGTTTTCTCGTGAATTTAAGGGTTTAAAACCGAACGTCACCACTTAGTACAGTATTTCATTAATTCATCGCAAATTAAATTTGACCATACCCTACAATGCTAATGCGTCGGCTTGTATTGTTAATGCGTTCCCCTACATTAAAAACGCTACGCTTTTACGCAAAACTGTACTTAGCTAAAGTTATACCATTTTGAAAAATGATTGCGACAGATGGATTCACATCAAGCCAGACGCACCAAGGCAATTCCCAATCTAAAATCCAAAATCTAAAATGGTATTACCCTACAAAAAGCAAGCTACAATCGGGCTTTAAATTCCCATTTGCAACTCTCTTTTCTACAAGATGCTACGCATAGCTTGCTTGCCTGTAAGGGTATAATTTTGAATTTTTATTGATGGTTTTAGGAAACTTTTTCGAGCTTCTTCTGAGTAAATTTGGATAGATTGTGGCGTTTGAGTAATGAAGGTGCGCCAACAAGAGTACCAAGAAAGAGCAAGCTCAGGATAGAAGTAGGTTCAGGAACAGTCACTATGGTTGCAGAAAAACTAATAGGTAACTCACTATCTTCTAATCCTAAATTTTCAAAATCCGGTATGATTGGCGGCGCAGAAAATACCTCTAAATAACCTGGTGTCGGCAAAAAACTCGCGAAAAATGGACTAGAATAGTTTCCTCCCGAAGTGGAATATGCAAAACCCTTATCCGTTAACTGTTGAGTATTAAGGCTAATTAAATTATCAATATCAAAAGGTTCGTTTCCTGGTATTGGAGTCCCGGCGGGTTGCAAACCAGTAATTGTTTCACCATTTCGCGTACCAGTAATTCCAGAAATCAGGTAAAAACCCAAATCGTTAGGGGTGTCATTAGTAGTGAAAGTACCATTTGCCGCAATGCCAGTAGCAGAATAATTCCAATTCCAACTTAAAGCAGAAGCGGCTGGCATTGTCCCGAAAACTAATCCAGATGTGGTGGCGAGGGCTATGGCAGATAGAGCTAGATTTTTCATGGAAGTAGTTGCTGCGATCGCGGATCTTGTAGAAGGCTCCCGTGTATTATACGGAAATTAGGAAAGATAGTACGATCGATCTTGGCTATTTACCTAGCAGCGAGCTGATAACCACGCCAAAGCAGCATCAACATTATTAACCTGCTCCCCTGGCGGTACGGCTGGACGATTTACCATCACAACCTTTACGCCCAGTTCTCGCGCGGCAATAATCTTGGGCTTTGTGGCATCGCCACCGCTATTTTTGCTGACGATGGTATCAATGTTATTCTGAATCAGAATTTGTCTCTCATTCTTGAGGGTAAAAGGGCCGCGATCGCACAATACCATTCCCGGCGGTACTAAAGCATCTTCGCCAGGAGGGTCAATCATCCGCATCAAAAACCAAATTTTCTCCAAATGAGCAAAAGCGGCCAGTTCTTGCCTGCCAACTGTCAAAAATACGCGCTGTGACTGATTTTGCAAGGCTATTGCTGCGGCTGCAACACTATCAACTTCAATCCAGCGATCGCCAATTTCTTTTTCCCAAGGCGGACGGATTAACATCAAACGGGGTACTCCAACTTCTGTTGCCGCATCTGCCGCATTGAAGGAAATCTGAGCCGCAAAAGGGTGGGTTGCATCAATTAATAAGTCGATTTCCATGACTCGCAGATAGCTAGCCAATCCAGCCACACCCCCGAAGCCTCCAACCCGCAAATCGCCCAGCGGTACTGACGGTTCGCGGGTGCGGCCAGCAAGAGAAGTGATTACTTCTAACCCTTGGATAGTCGTAACTTTGGCAGCTAGTTCTGCTGCATCACCCGTCCCACCCAAAATCAAAACACGCATCATTAAAAAGGAGTCAGAATTCAGAATTCAGGATTCAGAATACTCTACCCATAAAGGGATAGGTTCAAGGAAGAATATTTGAATTTATTTTTGCCCACGGCGAAAGAGGTTTTAATCTATACTCAAAGTCTCGCGGACTCGCTTTACTTGGGGACTTCCAAATAAAAAAATATTCAATTATTGATTGTGGGGTGGGCATCTTGCCCGCCATATAAACTGGGCGGGCAAGATGCCC
>NZ_CAWUDN010000093.1:0-31866 GCF_963920915.1 Nostoc sp. PCC 9305 | reverse complement strand
TGTCGAATCATTGCTGGCACTGACAATCCACTGACCATCAGGGCTAAAGGCGACAAAATTGACTTCTTTTTCATGTCCGCGCCAAGGTTGACCAATGGGGTTGCCGTTGCTATCCCACAAGCGCACTGTCGAATCATTGCTGGCACTAATAATCCACTGACCATCAGGGCTAAAGCCGACAGAATTGACCCAATTCTCATATTTGCGCTGCGATCGCCCGATGACCCGATCTTGTAATATTTGATCTAGCTCCCATAAACGCACAGTGCGATCGCCACCACTGATAATCAGCTTGCCATCGGGGCTAAAGGCTAGGGAATTAACCTCTCCTTCATGTCCCCGCCAAGGTTGTGTGATGGGGTTGCCATTGATATTCCACAAGCGTATTGTGCGATCGCAGCTACCACTAATAATAAACTTGCCATCAGGGCTAAACGCTACAGAATTTACATGTCCTTCATGCCCGTGCCAAGGTTGACCGATGGGATTACCTTGTATGTCCCACAACCGCACTGTAGAATCACTACTACCACTGACAATCAACTTGCGATCGGGGCTAAAGGCGGCGCAAATAATTTTTGCCTCATGTTTGTGCCAGGGTTGAGTGATGGTGTTACCTTGTAAATCCCACAAACACACCGTTCCGTCAAAACCAACACTGATAATAGAATCGCCATTTGGGCTAAAGGCGACGGAAATAACTCCTTCCTTGTGTCCGCGCCAAGGTTGAGTAATGGCGTTACCTTGTAAATCCCACAAACACACCGTCCCGTCAAAACCAACACTGACAATAGAATCGCTATTTGGGCTAAAAGCGACGGAAATAACTCCTTCCTCATGTCCCTGCCACGGTTGAGTAATGAGATTACCTTGTAGATCCCATAAACACAAAATTCCGTCAATACTGCCACTAACAATCAACTTGCCATCATGACTAAAGGCTATACAATTAACCTCTTGTTCGTGTCCACACAAAAATTGAGCAGTAGGATTGCCAATGATATTCCACAAGCACACCGTAGAATCGCTACTGCCACTGGCAATAAACTTGCCATCAGGACTAAAGGCTACACAATTAACCTCTTGCTCGTGTCCGCGCAAGCTATTTGCCTCTGTGGGTGTGTTCATTGCTTCCTTTAAGCTTCCCAAAACAGGGGCTAGAAGGTGGTTTGGGTATTTCTCTAGATTCTCACCCATTGTTTGAATTGCCAGCACCAAACCCTCTAGCGGTTGAACAGGAAGTAAATTCAAAACCCTGGCGGATTGCTCGCGCAGTTTTAATTCAGTCAGTGCAAGGTTTAACTTTTGAATCTCTTGTTCCTGGCGATCGCGCCATCCAACACTAGCATTAATAAATCGATTAGCTTGTTCGCTTAAATAACCAAACGTTTGCTCTTTTAGTTCTTTATAAGTCTTTATCTTCAGAACCCGGTTTGTAATATCTTCTCTTTCCCACAGACCATCTAAGCTGTATGCCAGAAGTGGTAAATAATCATTTTGTTGGTGAAAATCATGAATAATTTGCTCAACTAATCCTTGTTCAAAGATAACGCCATTTCTAGCAGCAGGTTCAGCGATCGCTAACTTTAATTCTCCGTCGCTCATTCTAGTGAGTATACGACTATAGCGATCGTGGATCTTTGCAAGTTGGGGATACTCACTAAATCTATCCAGAAAATCAGACCGCATTGTTAAAACAATTTTGACAGAGTTATCCTGCTGCTGGAACAGTTGAAAGAGACTAGCAACAAATTTATCGCGTTCCGGTTTTTGAGTTTTTGTAAACAGTTCTTCAAATTGGTCAATAAAAATCAGAATGCACTGATAATCTTGTTTGAGGAATGTGACAATTTTAATTAGGGTATTTTCTCTTATTTCTTTAGCAATATCCGCTATTGGCGATTTTTTCCCATAAGTAGAAGCAAGACACTGATAAAGGGATTTAAAAGGATTTTCATCTGGGTGAAAACTTATATTAATTAATGATTTTTTATTAGATCCTAAATAAGGAATTAAACCTGCCCGAATCAATGATGATTTGCCACTGTCTGATGCTCCTAAAAGCAAGAGTGCATTATCTTTTTTTAAGCGATCGCCCAGATTAGCAATCCACTTCTTTCGACCAAAAAACTTATCTTTATCTTTAATTTCAAAAGTTTTTAATCCTAAGTAGGGAGAGTCTGTTTTGAGTGGACGACAATGAATGTCGTCAAAATTACTGTCAGAAAAAAAGTCGTATTCAGAAATACCTTGGACATTACAGCCAATATTTATATCGCCTTCAGAACTGTTAACCATCTTATCTCCTTACCTTTGGACATCTCTGGCTAAATCTTTACCTCAGTTATAGTTCCTCGGCTAATCTTTGTAAGTAACTCAACAAAATTAATTACCGAAGAAAGGCAGCTATGCTGGAGGCAGAAGGAAAAAAATACAATTCTTGATCTCTGCCAATTTGGGCGACTAGAAGTCGCAGCTACACAGGCGAAGTCCACCTCCGTGGACTAATGAAAAAGTAAGAATCTTAACCCGCGCAGGCGGGTTTTGTCTGTATAGTCGCGACTTCTAGTCGCCAAGGCTAGTTTTAAATACCTTTATTCAGCAAAATTACTTAAGTAACTTTCAAAAAAATGTAGTAAGTTTATCCTAAAACGCCACAAATGACAAACGGGATGGAACTTTTTGATAACCTACACCTTGCTATGTTTAGCGGCAAAGGTGGAGTCGGAAAAACGACAATCTCCTGCACCTTTGCATGTCGTTGGGCGCAGAAATTTGCCAATGAGCAAATTCTTTTAATCTCAACCGATCCGGCTCACTCTCTTGGAGATGTCTTACAAGTTAGCGTTGATGACATTCCTCGTCCCATAGCGGAACTACCCAATTTACTAGTAAGGGCGTTGGATGCAAAGCGTCTGCTACAAGAGTTTAAAGAACGTTATGGTCAGGTGTTAGAACTGTTAGTGGAGCGCGGTAGTTTTGTTGAAGGCGAAGACTTGTCTCCAGTTTGGGATTTAAATTGGCCTGGACTGGACGAGTTGATGGGCTTGTTAGAGATCCAACGCCTTTTTAAGGAGCAGCGGGTAGATCGAGTAGTAGTTGATATGGCTCCTAGCGGTCATACTCTCAACTTATTTGGATTGATGGATTTTTTAGACACTTTCCTCCACTCTCTGGAACTGTTTCAAGAAAAGCATCGGATTATTAGCAAGACCTTTGCTGGAAGTTACACACCCGATCGCGCTGACGACTTTTTGCATACCCTGAAAGCTGAACTATCGCAAGGTCGTCGTCTGCTTCAAGATCCCATCCATACAGCTTGTTTGTTAGTTGCGATCGCCGAACCAATGAGTTGGTTGGAGTCAAAACGGTTCCTAGAAGCCTTACAAACTTTGCAGGTTCCTTGCGGAGGGTTGTTTGTTAACCAAGTCCTGGCCAGTGCGACTGACCCAGATCGTTACCAAGAACAACAACCGCTGATCGGTCAGTATGTGGATCTTGCTAACGGAAAGCCGATGTTTATTGTCCCGCAGCAAGATAAGGAGCCTTTGGGAATTGTAGCCCTCAGCCATCTGATCGACCAAATCCATGTTCCTCAGCTTGAACCGCCATCTCCTGTTCATCTACTCCCAATTCAATGGCCTGAAAAAATTTCTCCTAGCTTTGGAGATTTTCTCACCGAAGGTCGTCGCCTATTACTAATTGGCGGTAAGGGTGGAGTAGGCAAGACCACAGTAGCAGCTGGGATTGGTTGGGCTATGGCTCAACAACATCCCGATCGTAAAATTCGCATGGTTTCTATCGATCCAGCCCATTCCTTGGGTGATGCCTTTGGTTTGAGTTTAGGACACGAACCATATCAAATAACTGCCAATCTTCGAGGTCAGGAAGTAGATGGCGATCGCATTCTCGATCAATTCAGAGCCGATTACCTATGGGAACTGGCCCAAATGATGAGTGGCGAAACCCAAACAAGCGAAGCTATTGAAATGGCCTATGCTCCTGCTGCCTGGCGCAAAATTGTCGATCAAGCTTTACCAGGGATTGATGAAATACTTTCCCTGTTAACAGTAATGGAATTGCTAGAGCAACAAGAAGAAGACTTGATTATTTTAGACACTGCTCCTACAGGTCATCTACTGCGTTTTCTAGAAATGCCAACTGCATTAGCAGACTGGCTAGCTTGGATTTTCAAACTCTGGATCAAGTATCAGAATGTCCTTGGTCGTACAGAGTTTATGGGGCGTTTACGAACTTTGCGACAGCGTGTAGTTAAAGCCCAAAAAGTGCTAAAAGACCCACAACAAGCAGAGTTCATTGGGGTTACACTTAACCAGACTAGCGTACTTGCCGAACAACAACGCTTGTTCAAATCTATGCAAGAAATAGGTGTAAGTCAGAATTACCTTGTTCTCAACCGCTTTAATTCTACAGCAACCATTAATTGCGATTTTCCAGGTTTGACAATGGTTCGCTTACCAATGCTTCCTCGCTCAGTTCAGCCTTTAGAACGCATCCAAGCAGCAGCCCGCTGTTTATTTTAACGGCTAATTAGACTAAATACTTCCATTACCCAAAGAGGAATTTATTATGCATCGCACTCCAACCCGTAGACAAATTCAAGCCAAACTTAGCACCATGCCTCCTCAACGTTCTCAAGCAACAGCTTACTTAAATGCTTACAAAATGATGCTAGAGAAGGAGCGTTTAGAGGAGGAACTAGAGAAACTCGAAGCACGCCGACATCAGATTCAGCAGCGTCTTGCTATTTTAAATAGTCAAACAATTGCTGAAGAGAACACGATCCATCAGCAAGCAAATACTGGCTTAGAGGACAATACACCAAAATTCAAAACTTTAACATTGGAATACTAAGTACTAAGATTTCAGCTTGCCTATTCTTCGCAACTTTCTTGCGCGGTCGAAGCTTAAAATACTCCCATATTTCAATTCTGACCAGATTTCAATATGAAATTAGTAGTCTCTGTTTCGTAAGCTCAACAAGGATGTACCGATGTTATGAGTAGGAAAGGAAATTAAATTTTATTAAATATCTTTTCTAAGTAAAGTTTAATTTTTTAAATCATCAACGTAAAACTCTACCGCAGTTATTTCCCAATCTATCCAGCCTTGTGGCTTAATCAGCCAGCCCTCTATTAAATATTCTGAGTATTCTACATTAGAGTCGTTATTGATAGGAAATTTATCAGTAAATAAGTGCTTATTTACATATTTGCTTTGCCCTTGATTATATTCATAAAAAATTCTTTTTGAATATTTTACTCTTTTAAATATAGCCCTACATGGTTCCTCAAACTTACTTGTAGCTGCTAAAGGATGTGGAGGATAAATTTCTAGCCCTGTTTGAAAGTTAACTATAATAGAATCTTGCGTAATTTCAAAGCTTTCTATTTTACATTCGGGGAAATGAATATCATCAAAATAACCTTTTACAATATTCATGGCTTTTCATTTATTAATATTTTGATCTTACAAAACCTTAAACTTATGGAAGGTAACATCGGGTTAAAAGCATTTACAGTAAAGTCCTGAGTTGTATATTAACTCACAAGAGCGATCGCCTGGGCTGATGTCGGAATTGTGGAGAATGGCGACATTTAGCTAAAAGGTAGAAAATCAAGAATTAAGTACAAACTAAAGGCGGTACATCACGTAATAAGAATATTTTTGGCGAAAGTCCCCTTCTAAAACGTAATTAGCCACGCTTCATAAGGAATGAAGAATCGACATCTAAAAGCCAATTATCATCAATAAATTCTAGATTTTCATCATAAACAAGAACTAATTCACCAAGTTTTTGAGCATTGCTACTTGCAGTTTTCTTATTATCAACAGCATCAGCTATCAGCAAAAACTTTAGTTGTAAAAAACGTTTTTTGTGAGTAACGCCTATTGAACTGCTAACTAATTTGGCTTCTAGGGTACGAGGTAACGTAATTTTCTCATAATATTCATCTTGTTCATCCCAATAGCCACACACTTTATAATCACACTGGTCAAGATGTTCTTGAACAAGAAGATTAGCATCTAGACTTTGTAATATTTCAGTTAAATCTTGCCAAACTTGATGATTTTTTAATTCGAGCCTTGCCATAGTTATGTGGGTTTAATGTTCTGTTACCAAACCAGGGAAGTGCAATATACCATCAATGAATTTTGCATGAAATCGGCGGTCGCCACCTTTACCTAAGACTTTAGATTTCAAATCGTAGCCAGATTCTTGGGAAGCCACCAACCCAACATTACCGCGAGGAGGTACAAGCCCTTTCTCAATGGCTACAAGCATTTATTGAAAGAATAGTACCAGTGGCTAGTAGATTAGGTGATGATGGTAAATTAGGTGTCTGGTTTTTTGGATAAACATTCAAAAGAACAAGAATAGTGACAGAAAGGAATGTTGATGGCTATATACAAAAAGAATGTGGCGGTCAAATGAGCAATCGATACTGTTGGCACTTGAGGCATTTTTCTAATTTATTATCGGTCGTAGTTATCCCAACGTTAATTCACCCAACTGTATATCAACGACTAACCGACGATTTGTTAACCATTGACGACCGAGCAAAACTTCTGTTAAATCTTTGCCAACATGTACAGGTATGTCAAACTCTTGGCCATCAAATAGTACTTGACCAACATAGATTTCAAATTTTACATCTCCGCGTGCAGTTCGCATTGTTTGCTCTCGTAAACGCTCCCAACCAAGTGCATCTATATCTTGCTCATTAATCGCTAACCAATACGAAAAACCTGTATCAAACATCGCCTCAACAGGTAATTCCAATCCATCTGATGTTATTAAATTAATTTCAAAAAGTAGTGCATCCTCATCACCAAAAAAACCGGAAATCGTCATATCGTGCCGCAAGCCCCAGACTCATTAATCCGAAAAGCATAGTGGATTTTGCCTGGATGCTGTTTGCGACACCGTAATGAAACTACTTCTAAATCTTTATCAACAAAATATTCTCCACTATCCGGTTCAACTGCAACAAACCAGTTGTAGTGAGTTTCAATTAATTCTGATTTGACTCGATCAAAAATAGGTTTACAACGTTGGTAAAGAGCCTCGCGTTCGGCTGAACGTCGTGCTTTTTGTTCTTCATTCCATTGAATTTCAGGGAATATTCGTCCCCTGCGTGCGGTATGAGTGGGTTTGGTTTCAGTCATGGCTGATTATATTGTGAATCGCGATACTTATATTTTCCCTCATCCACACATCGCCGATTAAATTCGATGAAAAAAGCCTCGCGTTCGCGGGTACTGTCCGTGAAAAAAGAATGCACGGTATCACAAGCTACTAATTTTCGATGTTGGTAAAAGTTTTCGGTCTACTGAAATTTATAGTAAATCAAAGGGTTTAAGACCCCTACCTCTACAGCTAGCGCCAGTTTCAGCCGGGGGTTTAAATCCCCGTCTGAACGCAAACAGCGTGCCATAGGCAAAATGTCTAAAATGTTTGAATTTTGAATTGTTAATTATGGGGATTACCTTCTCGGCAGTTGTTTTATGCCGGGAAACCGTCCATCGCACTACCTCCTCTCCTCTGCCTCCTGCCTCCAACCTTACTCTTGTGTCTGATCGCGTTCCTCCTGTTCTGCTTCCAGAATCGCTAATAAAAGAGCTTCTTCCTGAATTTCAAACTCTTCTTCAGGAATTTCCCCCATATCAAAAGCAAGTTGGAGTGCAAGAAGCTGCTTGCTGAGATTTTCTTTATCATCAATTTCAGTACTGGCATGTTCTAAAATTTTTTCCCCAAGCCACGTTACCCCCATTAATGGGCCAGTAATCGGTAATAGTAAGAAGCGCAGAACCATATTGCTTTACACCTGTGTGGACTTCTTAAAGGTATCCTCTCAACACCGTAATCATGCTGATGACATAAATATTAAACATTACTAGTCTTGTGTTGATGCCAAAATCCGTTGGATTTGAGTCCAGTTAAGGCTGATTGACATCTGTATTTTATATTTGCAATGTAACAAAAAATACTTTAGTATAACACATTACTATTGAGGAGGTACTTAGAGTTTGACAACAGTATTAAATGCATCTCCCCAACGATTTGTCAATACACCTGCTGTTCAACGCATCGCTCAACGTGCTTTGCGCTATCTACAGTCAGGTTTTTCAATACATTTACGTGGTGCAGCCGGAGTCGGAAAAACTACTCTGGCAATGCATCTAGCTGATTTGCTCAACCAGCCGATCATCCTCTTATTTGGAGATGATGAGTTTAAAACCTCAGACTTGATTGGTAATCAATTAGGTTATACCCGCAAAAAGGTTGTTGATAACTTCATCCACAGCGTTATCAAAGTTGAGGATGAAGTCCGACAACATTGGGTTGATGCACGATTAACCCTAGCTTGTAAAGAAGGATTTACGCTGGTTTACGACGAATTCAATCGATCGCACCCGGAGGTAAATAACGTTTTACTCTCCGTACTTGAGGAGAGGTTGTTAGTATTACCAACAAACCAACATCGAGCCGAGTATATCCGGGTTCATCCTCAGTTTCGGGCAATCTTAACATCCAATCCTCAAGAGTATTGTGGAGTTCATGCAACTCAGGATGCTTTGATGGATCGTGTTATTACCATCGATATGCCTACACCTGATGAACTGAGTCAGCAGGAAATTGTAGTTCATAAAACAGGCATAGATTCTGAGAAAGCGGAAGTAATTGTCCGCTTAGTACGGACGTTTTGGAGTCGATCTGGCTCTGGACAGGGCGGTGGATTGCGTTCCTGTCTGATGATTGCCAAAATCTGCCACGAACACGAAATTTCTGTAAACCCTGGAGATCCTAACTTCCAAGATATTTGTGCGGATATCCTGCTTTCTCGCACGAATCAACCTCTGATGGAAGCAACTCGGCTACTGGAAGAGGTTTTAAGTGAATTGTATCGTAGTATAAATACTCAATCTCAGTCGTCAGAGATAATACCAAACAACCAAAATCAGATTGTATTGGAACAACGAGTACCTTACGAGCATGAAGTCTACAACTATCTGTGTAATTCTCCAGGAAGGCGTTTCTCTGAATTGGCAGTAGAACTAGGGATCGATCGCAGTCAAATTGTGGCTGCACTTAAGTCTCTCAGAGAGCAGGGAGTATTAGTCCAAATGCAGGGCAATGCCGAGTCGCCGAACATCTCACAGACAGTTCCTTTTGATTCTGGCCATTTAATAAACAAATGAGTACTAATACTAATCGGGGAGCTATCACCACATCAACTCAAGGTTCTACCTTGGCAGATATTCTAGAACGGGTTCTGGATAAAGGCATTGTTATCGCAGGAGATATTTCTATTTCCGTAGGCTCCACAGAACTGCTCAACATTCGGATTCGTTTGTTGATTTCTTCTGTTGATAAAGCCAAAGAGATTGGAATTAACTGGTGGGAGAGCGACCCCTATCTTAATAGTCAAACTCGCACCTTATTAGCAACTAATCAACAACTTCAAGAGCGTCTTGCCAGTCTAGAAACAGAACTGCAATCGCTTAAAACACTCAATCCTATTAATCATCAGAATGCAGGGGATTAGCAAATCAAAAGGTTCCGATTCCGGTTTAGCACCGTTATTACTGACGGTTGTTGAGCTGATACGCCAACTCATGGAAGCTCAGGTGATTCGGCGAATGGATGCTGGCACCCTCAACGACAATGAGTTAGATCGGGCTGCCGAAAGCCTGCAACAGCTTGAACAACAGGTTGTTAAACTTTGCGAGATATTTGATGTTGACCCAGCCGATCTAAATATTAACTTGGGTGAAATGGGAAATTTACTTCCCCAATCTGGAGGATACTACCCCGGTG
The DNA here is from genome assembly GCF_963920915.1 of Nostoc sp. PCC 9305. Lineage (NCBI taxonomy): Bacteria > Bacillati > Cyanobacteriota > Cyanophyceae > Nostocales > Nostocaceae > Nostoc > Nostoc sp. PCC 9305. Next base: position 22,022 of record NZ_CAWUDN010000093.1, on the reverse strand, counting down.
AAACCTCTAGTCAACCCTCTATTTTAGAACTTCTCGATCGTCTATTAAATACGGGTGTTGTGGTTGAAGGTGATTTGGACTTAGGACTGGCTCAGTTAAGCTTAGTTCATGCCAAGTTAAGACTAGTACTCACTTCTAAACCCCTGTAACTTTTTTATCTACATTCTTCTTGGTAAGACATTTATATGAGTTTTTACATTTATGGAATTTTGACCTTGCCTGCTCCACAAAATTTAAATTTAGAGGGCTTAGATCGGCAACCTGTACAAATTAAAATTTTGGATGATTTCGCAGTAATCTACTCGGAAGCACAGCAAGAGCGTTATTTGGCCAGCCGTCGTAACTTGCTAAGTCATGAAAAAGTCCTTGAGGAGATCATGCAAGGAGGCGATCGCTATTTACTGCCCGTGCAATTTGGACTTTTGGTTTCAAGCTGGGAAACGGTTTCACAGCAATTAATTCGTCCTCATCAAGAAGAATTGACGCAATTGCTTGCGAAGTTATCGGGTTGCCGAGAAGTTAGTGTCAAAGTTTTTTGGGATACCGAGGCAGAAATTCAGGGACTATTGGCAGAACACCCAAATCTCAAAACCGAAAGGGATAAGCTAGTGGGTCAACCCCTGAGTATGGAGCGGGTAATCCAAATAGGGCAAACCATCGAACAGGGAATGAGCGATCGCAAGCAAGGCATCATCGATGTATTTAAAAGCACGCTCAACTCTATTGCGATCGAGGTGGTAGAAAATACTCCCCAAGTGGACACAATGATCTACAATTCCGCCTACCTAATTCCTTGGGAAGCAGAATCACAATTTAGCGAACACGTTGAAGCACTCGATCGTCAATTTGAAAACCGTTTACGAATTCGCTACAACAATTTCACTGCCCCATATAACTTTGCTCGTCTTCGATTAAGTACAACGGCGTAAATATTTGTAGTTGGGATGAGGCGCTATTGATAACGTTTCTTTTTGACGCTGTGCCAAATCATAGTTTTTTTCAACGCAAAGGTACGCGGAGGTTAGCGCAAAGGTACGCAGAGGTTTTATCAAGATAATTCGCTATGTTCAAAAATATTTAGGGGCATCTTTATAGAGAGTTGGTATGAATAGCAATAAAAATTGAAACTGTTGAATTTTTTAGAAATTAAATTTTTCTCTACCTTTTATTTAAGTAAAATCAATGGACGACATATTTAAAGGATTTGAACACCTATTAGAAATTGCCAAAGCTTTAGAAGAAAAAGTAGAGAAAGGCGAGTTAAAAACTTCTATTCAAATTCGCTCTCATAATCTCAGTAGTATTCCCCGGAAAGGTAATATTCCGAGAACAAGTAGTTCTAGCAGAGTTAGATCCAATTCTACCGATGCAGCTACACCAATGGATGATGCTGATGTCACCCCCCCATCAGCTCGGACGAACTCAAAAACTTCTTGGCAAGATGTCGGTGGTTTGGCTGATGTTCTCCAAGAAATCAGAGAGTTAGTTGAAATTCCACTTAAACGTCCAGATTTATTGGTGAAATTAGGGTTAGAGCCTCCGCGTGGGGTTTTGCTCGTTGGCCCGCCCGGTACGGGAAAAACTTTAACAGCCCGTGTTTTGGCAGAAGAGTTAGAGTTAAACTACATTGCCATCAATGGCCCAGAGGTGATGAGCAAGTATTACGGGGAAGCAGAAGCTCGTTTGCGAAGCATTTTTGAGAAAGCAACTCGTTCTGCTCCCTGCCTGATATTTATTGACGAAATTGACAGCCTTGCCCCAGATCGCAGCCAAGTGGAAGGCGAAGTTGAAAAAAGACTAGTGGCGCAGTTGCTTGGGTTAATGGATGGGTTTGCCAAAACCGAGGGCGTAATTGTATTAGCGGCAACAAATCGTCCCGATTATCTCGATCCGGCGCTGCGTCGTCCGGGACGCTTCGATCGCGAAGTTCAGTTTCGGGTTCCCGATCGCAATGGACGATTGGAAATTCTGACGATTTTGACAAATGCCATGCCCTTGGAGACTTCGGTTAATTTAGGTGCGATCGCTGATTTGGCTGTCGGTTTTGTTGGTGCCGATATCAAAGCTCTTTGCCAAAAAGCAGCCTACACTGCCCTTCGTCGTCAAGTCCCCTCGCTCAACAGTCCTGTTCCTGAGAACATGACTATCGTACAGCAGGATTTTCTCGAAGCAATTAAGGAGATAAAACCCTCAGTTCTCAGGGATGTAGCAGTTGAAGTACCAAGTGTCAGTTGGGATGACATTGGTGGATTGGATGATGTTAAACAAAAACTTCAAGAATCTGTAGAGGGCGCACTTCTCTATCCCGAACTATACGAGCAAACCAAAGCCAAGCCTCCCCGTGGGATTCTGTTGTGGGGGCCGCCGGGAACCGGAAAAACGTTACTTGCAAAAGCGATCGCTTCCCAAGCTAGAGCCAACTTTATTGCTGTGAATGGCCCGGAATTACTCAGCCGATGGGTAGGAGCCGCAGAACAGGCAGTCAGAGAACTGTTTCGCAAAGCTCGGCAAGCAGCTCCTTGCGTTGTGTTTATAGATGAAATTGATACCCTGGCACCAGCACGGGGACGATTCACTGGTGATTCTGGAGTTAGCGATCGCGTTGTCGGTCAACTGCTCACCGAATTAGATGGGTTGCATGAATGCCCGAAAGTACTGTTAGTAGGAGCAACCAATCGTCCAGAAGCGCTCGATCCTGCCTTGCTCAGAGCCGGAAGATTGGACTTACAAATAAAAATCGATCTACCAGATCGAGCCAGCCGATTAGCGATTTTACGAGTTCACAATCTAGATCGTCCCCTGGTTGATGTCGATTTAGAAACCTGGGCGACAGTTACCGAGGGTTGGAATGGAGCAGACTTGGCTTTGTTGAGCAATCAAGCTGCTTTAAGCGCAATTCGTCGATACCGCGCCCAAGGATTGAGTGACTCCAGCTTGATTCAGATTACAAATGATGATTTCCAAGTTACATACCAAATGCTTGCTAATCAGCATCAATCTCAATAGTGATCTGTCCCATTAATTTTGATGGCTGAACTCACTCTTAACTTTTCTTCCTTCGCGCTCTTTGCGTCCTTCGCGGTTCGTTCTCTTATCCCTCAAATTTAATGAGACAGACTAATAGTCTCTTCCTTGAAAAAACACAGAAATTCAGAGCGGAAGCTACTTATCCTCCGAAAACACCTTTGATGTCAAAAGAAGTGTCCCGGAGGACTTGCTAACTTTGGTAGAACAAGAGGGAATTATTAATTAGTTAACTTTCTTTGTCCCGACTTAATTACTTATGTCAATATACGCTTATGCTCTTCTAGTCCCCACCGCATCACCACTTGTTCTACCCTTCGGGATGGAAAGGAATATTGAACTCGTTTACTCTTCTGGTTTAGGTGCGATCGTAGAGCCGGAAATCTCACTGGAGGCAATACAGGCAACGGATGAGCATTTACTTCAAGCTGTATTAAACCACGATCGCGTAATTCGAGAACTTTTTCAACAAACTCCCCTTCTTCCCCTACGCTTTGGCAGGGGTTTTACCTCGCAAGAAAAACTGCTGAATCATCTAGAAAAGCACCAAGAGCAATATCTAGAAGCCCTAACTCACCTAGCAGACAAAGTTGAGTACACCTTAAAAATGACACCGTGTGATTTGCTTGACGATTCTGACAATATTGATGCCAGGGGAAAAGCCTATTTATTAGCTAAAAAACAACGCTACCAAACACAGCAAGCATTTCAAGCACAACAATGCGAACAGTGGGAACTCTTGAGCCAGTTAATTCTCAAAACATATACAAATGTTATCTGTGAAACTCGACAGTCAGATGTGCGGCAAATCCACTTTTTGGCACCGCGTAACAATTCAACGCTCAGTACGCAGATGTTTTCTCTTTGGCAGGTACAATGCTCGCACTGGCAATTGGCACTCAGCGAACCTCTGCCGCCTTATCATTTTCTAGAAAATACTCTCATATAAATTCATAAAAAATAATAATTATAACTTTCCTAGAAAAAAGAAAGACGGGGTGATTTTTTCTTTAATTTTAAAAAAAATATTGTTAACTTTTTAATATTTTTTTATTTTCTTATATTTATCTTATATTTTTGGGAACACTAAACTCAGGAAGAATAAAACACATTGTGTAAGTTTTACCTATTGCTCAATCAGAGCAAGATGAAATAAATAATTAGAGTTGTGAGAGGAAAAGAAAATGGCTGTTGAAAAAGTTAACTCATCTTCAAGTCTGGCTGAAGTTATTGACCGCATTTTAGACAAAGGAATTGTAATTGATGCTTGGGTACGTGTTTCTTTAGTTGGTATTGAACTGCTATCAATAGAAGCTCGGATTGTAATTGCTTCAGTTGAAACTTACTTAAGATATGCCGAGGCAGTTGGTTTAACATCTCAGGCTGCTGTTCCATCTGCTGCTTAACCCCACATTAGAAAAGGGAGTCTTTATGGCTTCTAAGCTGATGCGCATCTAAAGTATATAAACACTCTTGATGGTCGTTGACAGATGACTATTGACGGTTAACAGTCATCTGTCATCAGTCATCAGGTAAATGTACAAATTAAATGCGTAACAGCTTATTTAATATTTCTAGTTAACAAAATAGGAGATTTCAGCTGATGGCTCTCAAGAATTTATGGGAACAAGAGCGATCGCAGCGATTGCAAATAACTGCTGAACGCCGTCAACAAGTTAACCAGTGGAAACAGCTAACTCAACAAGAATTGCAGCTGCAAGCAGATATGCTTCATCAAGAATTGAGCAGTTGTGTTACTAGCCTTCACAACAATAGAAAGTTACAACAGCAGCAATTTCAGCAAGAGATTGTAGAGCGGCAATTAGAAATATTGCAAATAAAAACAGATGTCTCGCAACGCCAGCAAGAATACCGCCAACAGCGGTCGGTAAAGGCTCAGGCATTATTCCAAAACTTGCAAAATTTCCGGGCAATCTTACATAACAGTGTTTGGGACGATTACAGTCCCGAACAACCAGTTTCCCCGATTCCTGCTAAAGAAGAGAAATTAGTTGCAACAGTTCCAAAATGGTCAATCTCCCGTTCTGCAATTAAAGCCACTGGTTTTCGTGCTTCCGTCAATACCATGACTAGGAAAGTGCCTGCCTTGAATGCGGATACTGCTAAATCTAAAGTGCAGCAATACATTCAGCAAGCTGAAGGAGCTACTCTGATAGAAATTGAAGAGGTGATAGGCTTAAGCCGGGTACAAACTATAGATATTCTGCGCTCCTTAATCAAGCAAGGGGTACTAGAACAACGCGATCGCCAATACTTTATTCGGCAACAAGCAAGTTCTTGACAAACTTAATTCAAGCTCATTTTTTGTATTTGCACACTAGTAGAATGCGATCGCTTGTGTCTGTCGCCTTAAGCAGCAGAGTACAAAATCGATGCTTTGTAGTATTCAACATTTCCATCTTTTTTCGGTCTGTATTGCAACTACATCTATACAAGCAATTTGCTCAATAGATGTAACATGGCAACAAGTTAACCTATTAATAATTAGTTAACCTATTAATAATTAGAAAAAGAGCTTAAATCTTTGTTCAAGTTTCCGGCTTTGAACTTTAAAAATATCCAGATTGAAAATGGATATAACAAGCTTGGGTAGCTCAATCGAGGTTTTAAACTGTGCTATTGGCGATCGCACGATAAAGTTAGTAAGCTGGATTGTTTGAGCAATTTTAATGTAAATGCAAAACTCAGTATATATAAGGAGGTGCGATCCATTGTGAATCAATTGATCGAGCAACTTCAAACTAAATTATTTACAGGTAGGCTAAATCTTGAAGCAAGGGATGGGCCAACTTGGACGCTATATTTTCGTTTAGGACGATTAATTTGGCAGGCTGGCGGTTCTAATGCCGATGAGCGATGGCGACGACACTTGTTGCGGTACTGTTCTAATCTGGATGTGACACAGTTGGAGCAGCTTGTCTCTCCCCAGGAAAATTACCGCGAGTATTCCATTCTTGCTAAGTTGCGAGAACAAAAATTAATCGAACAACAACAACTTGTTAGCCTGATTGCAAGCTCAATAGCTGAAGTCCTGTTTGATATCATGCAGTACATTGAAGCCAAAAGAAATGGCGACAATCCAGCAGGGCAGTTGTCACCTACTACCGTTGTTGGTGAAGTTCCTGGGGTTCTCCTAGCTGTAATACCAACTGAGGAAGTCTTGAAACGGGCTACACAAGCCTGGCAAGAATGGCGAGATGCAGGACTGGCAACCTACTCGCCCAATTTATTTCCGATCATTCAACAAATTGAGTTACTCCAAGGACAAGCATCCTCTAAACAGATTATTGCTCTAGTTGATGGCACAAAAACTTTACGAGGTCTAGGGCAAAAAAGCGGTCGGGATGTCTTAGCTTTGACTCGGTTATTGATGACATTGGTAAAAACAGGGGCGATCGCTTTTTCACCTACCCCAAAGCTCAGGCAGGTTGTGATTAGTAAAGAAACTGGCAACCCGTCCAGTGCAGTTAATAATTCCAATTCTTCACTCAAGACAGAAGAGGACACTGTTTTACAATTTGCACCCAATTTCAACAAAGTTGCTCCTCCAGCGAATAGTAAAGAAATTGTCAGTCCGTCCAGTGCAGTTAATAATTTCAATTCTTCACTGAAGAAAGAAGAGAACACTGTTATACAAGTTGCTCCCCCAGCTGTTATACAAGTTCCCCCCCCAGCGGCTAGTAAAGTAATTATTGATGTCTCAAGACCTTTAGTAGCATGTGTGGATGATAGTCCGATGATCTGTCGCAGTTTGGAGGAAATTCTCACCCATCAAGGTTATCGCTTTGTTGGCATTCAAGATTCCTTGACGGCAGTTTTAAACCTAATTAAAACCAAGCCAGACTTCATTTTTTTGGATCTTTTGATGCCAAAAGTAAATGGCTATGAAATTTGTTCTCAAATCCGTAAAACTCCAAGTCTCAAAAATGTGCCGGTTGTCATCTTAACTGGGAAAGATGGAATAGTAGATCGGATGCGAGCAAAATTAGTAGGAGCAACTGACTTTTTAGGTAAACCTGTAGAAAAAGACAAAGTACTCAATATGCTTCACAAGTATTTAACCGTTTAGGTTGAAGCGACAGTCATACCAGTGGCTCTCCTACATCCATTTTCAAAACCGATTGTGGATGGGAAATTGCTTTCTAAATCTAGCTTGGTGTTAATTTATTTGTCGCCATTATTTTTCAAATTCTGAATTAAATAGTTAGGAAAAAAATGAAAAAAGTTCTTTTAGTTGAAGATAGCCTCACAGAATCCGAAAAGATGACACGTTACCTAGAGCAAGGAGGATATTCAGTTTATGAAGTTCGTAGTGGTGAAGAGGCTCAACTGCGGTTGAAACAACAAAAACCTGACTTGATCTTACTGGATTTGATTTTGCCAGGCCAAAGTGGATTTGAGTTCTGCCGCAAGTTGAAAGCCGATCCGACAACAAAAGGAATCCCGGTAGTAATTTGCTCAACTAAAAACACAGATGTTGATAGAACTTGGGGCAATATGAGTGGTGCCGATGGCTATTTAGTCAAACCTGTAGACGAAAATACCTTGCTTCAGACTGTTAGTAAATTTATTCGCTAAAGGAAACTGGGGCAATGGTACAGAGCAACGATCGCTTTTCTTCGCTACCCATTAATAGCCAATTTCGACTTGAAAACTCTTCCCAAGGAAACAACCAGAGGTTTTTAAGATTTCCGTTGAATGGAAAGGTAAATGGGTTACTCCCATTAGCTGATTTGCGGGGAGTAATTCAGGTTGCACTGACCGAGATTTTGCCAGTACCGCAGGTAGCAGAATTTTTGTTAGGCATAATGAATTGGCGGGGAGAAGCGATCTGGATTCTTGATTTAGCAGCTTTGTTGGGAGCAACACACTGGTGTCGGCGAGAAAGTGTGCGTAACTCTGGCATGGCGATGCTTGTTCAAGTCCAGAATCAAACCGTCGGGCTGTTGGTAGAGCAAGTCAATACCATTGAAGTTCACGATCCCCAAGAGCGGTTAGAGATTTCGACATCGATGTTACCTGGCCGACTAGGCTCATTCTTACAGGGTTACTTTGTGGATTCTCAAGGTAGCCCTTTGATGTTACTTGACACCCAGGTTGTGATTCAAGCCCTTCAGCCTCTTTAACACTAGACCTCTTGCAAAAATAGTTTTGCACTCTTGGGGGAAAGGGTAAAGGTAAAAGGGCAAGGGTTTTTTCTTATCCCTTTACCCTTTCCCCCTTACCCTTTTCCCGACTTCTGCAAGAAGTTTACTCTGCATTCTACTCCTTAACTCCGACAACCTTCATAGCAAGAAAGATCATGGTAGCGCAACACAATCTTAGACCGAGCCAACCTCAGTCAAATCCCAGCAACGGTTATAAGGAAACTGATAACGGGCATACCGTTGATGTACCAGCAAAACAGCAAATCACCTCCGCTCTAGAAGAATTGCGAAATGAACTGGATCAGGCTGATTGGGTGGAAACAGGGCCATTGCGAGAGAGAATCCGCAAGTTGAAAGAACTGCTAAGTGTGTTGCCATATCAAGACGGAGGAGATGGATTAGAGGTAGAGCAAGTACAGGCGATCGCTAGCAAAATCCGCCAATTTTCCGATCTAGATACTTTGCTCACCACTGTTGTCATGGAGGTACAAAGCGCCCTGCAAGCCGATCGCGTGGTGCTGTATGAGTTTACGAATCCAACGCTGGGGATAGTTGTTGCGGAGGCGATGAGGGATGGTTTTACCCCAATGCTGAAAGAAAAACTGCCTGCCGTCACTTTTGGATTGGGTTCTGCCAAGGTTTATCAACAAGAAAAATTAGTCGCGATCGCGGATACCTACACTGCAAGCTTGTCCCCTTACCAAAAGCAGCTCGTGGAGCGGTTTCAGATCAGAGCTTGTGTGAGTTTGCCGATTTTAGCAAAAGATGGGGTTTGGGGTTTGTTGGTAGTGCAGCAATGCGCTGCTGCTCGCCAGTGGCAGAATGCTGAAATTCAGTTACTAAAATTAATCGAGCAGGAATTAGAAGCGCAACTGCAAGTTGCCGCGATCCAGGCTGCGTTGCAACAAGAAGTGGAAAAAGACCAAATCCTTGTCGGTGTAGCGAATAAAATTCTCCAGTCCAAAGATTTGGATACCATCTTTCGTGTTGCCACCCAAGAAGTGCGACAGTCACTAAAATGCGATCGTGTGGCAATTTATCGTTTCCAGCCAGATTGGAGTGGGGAATTTGTAGCTGAATCTGCTGGATCTGAGTGGGTTTCTCTATTAGAAGAACAGCGAAACAACCCAGCAATTGTCAATAACGTTAACTATTGCAGTGTTAGGAACCTTGCAGACGAAGGGGGATTGGCTGGGACAACAGGGCGATCGCACAGTGCAGATAGCTACATTCAGCACACCCAAGGCAAAAATTTCCATCGCGGACAGATTTATCGAGTCACTAATGATATCTATAGTGCTGGTTTTTCTGACTGCTATATCAAAGTTTTAGAAACCTATCAAGCCAAAGGATACATTATTGTTGCCATCTTCCAGGGAGTAAAGTTGTGGGGCTTGCTCGCTGCCTATCAAAATTCTCAGCCTCGTCAGTGGAAAGATAGTGAAGTTCGACTAATGGTGCAGGTTGCAACTCTGTCTAGTATTACTATTCAACAGGTGCAATATCAGCAACAACTTTATCACCGCTCTGAAGAGTCAGCCAAACTTGTTGAACGAGAACGTACTGTTTTCGGCATCATTGAAAAGATTGGGCAAGCAACGGATCTTCGCACCCTTTTCCGGATTACGACCCAAGAGTTGCGGCGATTTTTAAAATGCGATCGCGTTGTCGTTTATCAATTTCATCCAGACTGGAGTGGAGAAGTGATCGCTGAATCTGTGGCTGCTGGTTGGTCGTCACTGTTGGAGATGCAGGAACAAGACAGCACTTTAAAAACAGGTCTGATATCTTCAGAACGTTGCAATATTAAGGATTATGGCTCCCCTGTTAAAGCTGATGCCGATACCCATCTTAAGGAAACGCAGGGTGGAATGTACGCCAAAGGAACGCGCTTCCGTAAAGTCAACGATATTTCTGCTGCTGGTTTTTCACCTTGCTATTTAGAAACATTAGAGAAGTTTCAAGCCAAAGCATACATCATTGTTCCCATCTTCCGCGCTGGTAATCTTTGGGGTTTGTTAGCAGCCTATCAGAATTCTGAGGTTCGGAAATGGACTGAGGAAGAGGCCGGTGCTTTGTTGCAGATTGCCGAACCGTTGAGCATTGCCCTCCAGCAAGCTGAATATATCGAACAGCTACGGTTAAAAAATCTAGAAATGACCCAAGTAGCTGAAGTAGAAAACGCGATCGCACGAATGGCGGATAGAATGCGTAATTCCCAACAGCTAGAAACTATTTACCGCACTACCTTGGCAGAATTGCGGCAGTTGTTCAAATGCGATCGCCTTGCAATATATCGCTTCAACTCTGACTGGAGTGGTGAATTTATTGCTGAATCTGTAGGAAGTGACTGGGTGCCTCTGGTTGGCCCCGATATCAAGACCGTATGGGAAGACGAACACCTACAGCAAACCCAGGGCGGACGCTATCGCAACAATGAAACCTTGGCCGTCAATGACATCTATACTGTTGGTTATGCCCAGTGCCACATCGACCTGTTAGAGCAGTTCCAAGTTAAAGCTTACACCATCGCTCCCATTTTTGCTGGCAACAAACTTTGGGGTTTGTTAGGGGCTTACCAAAATAGTGGGTCACGCCAGTGGAATTCCGAAGAGGTGCGATTGCTGACCAAATTGGGCATTCAGTTGGGGTTAAGCGTGCAGCAAGTTGAGTACATCGAACAGCTGAAGATGAAGAATGCAGAGTTGGCGCGGGCAGCAGAAGAGGAACAAGTGCTGACAGGGATGGTGGAAAAAATCCGTCAAGCACAGGATATGGACACAATTTTCCTGAATGTGCTGCCAAGTTTACGCAAACAACTACAGTGCGATCGCCTAGCAGTATTTCACTTTCATCCCGACTGGAGTGTGGAGTTTGTTGCCGAATCCGTAAAAGATAAATGGTTGTCTTTAGCTGATTCCGACATCAAAACGATTTGGATGGACGAACATTTACAAGAAACTCAGGGCGGACGCTATCGCAATCATGAAACCTTTGTTGTCAATGATATCTACACTGCCGGTCACGTTCAGTGCTACCTAGAGATATTAGAAAAAATCCAGGCTAAGGCTTACGCGATCGCTCCGATCTTTATTGGAAACAAACTCTGGGGCTTTATCGGAGCATACCAAAATACTGGCCCTCGCGAGTGGAAATCCAAGGATGTGCAACTGTTGCGAAAAGTAGCTGTGCAAATGGGTATAGGCTTGCAACAGGTTAAGTATATCGAACAACTCAAGAATAAGAATGCAGAGTTAGCCAGAACCGCAGAAGGGGAACGAGCATTAACACGGCTGTCAGAAAAAATTCGCCAAGTTCAAGAGCTAGATACGATTTTCCGCAATGCCCTACCAGAATTGCGATCGCATTTGGAATGCGATCGTCTCGCAGTGTATCGCTTCAATCCAGATTGGGGTGGGGAGTTTATTGCCGAATCTGTAAGTCGTGAATGGGTGGCTTTGGTTGGCCCCGATATCAGAACTATATGGGAAGACGAACACCTACAACAAACCCAAGGTGGACGCTATCGCAACAACGAGACGTTTGTAATTAATGACGTTTACACTGCTGGTCATGCCCAGTGCCACTTGAAAATTCTCGAACAATTTCAGATTAGAGCCTATATCATCACCCCGATTATTGCCGGAAACAAGCTCTGGGGTTTGTTAGGAGCTTACCAAAATAGCGGGCCGCGGCAATGGCAAGAGAATGAAGTCAACTTGGTAGCGAAAATCGGCACGCAGTTTGGGGTTGCCGTCCAGCAATCGCAATACTTACAACAAACCTTAACCAAGAATGAGGAACTGATAAAACTGGCAGAACGGGAAGTAGCAAACGCCCGATTTTCCTATCGCCTGCCAAGTCGGTTAACAGAGATGGCCCAAAGTCATGGTAATGTTCTGGAATTTATCCAGTTTGCCACCCACGAACTTCGTCAACTGCTCAAAGTAGATCGAGTTGGAGTTTACCGTTTTGAGCCTGATTGGTCTGGAGAATTTGTAGTTGAGTCTGTGACTGGGGATTGGCCTAAGCTGGTGGGAACTAGCCTTGCCAAAGTTAGAGATACCTATCTCCAGTACAACCAAGGAGGGCGTTATGTCCGCAAAGAAAGTTTGCAGGTTGACAATATATATACTGTCGGTCATGACGAATGTCACATCCAATTGTTAGAAATGTGGGGAACTAAAGCCTACATGATTTCTCCGATTTTTCAAGAAAATCGGCTATGGGGGCTGATGGGAGTTTATCAAAATAGCGCACCGCGCCAGTGGGAGCAATCCGAGGAGGATGTTCTCAACCAAGCCAGCGTCCAGATTGGTATTGCCCTCAATCTTGCAGACTACCTAACACAGGTGCGTACTCAAGAGCAGCAACTAGCAGAAGCAGCAGAGCGCGAACGCACCGCCCGCGAAAAACTCCAACAAGGAGCAATCCGCGTTCTCATGGCTTTGGAACCATCCTTCAGAGGCGATCTTACCGTTCGAGCGCCCCTATCTGAAGATGAAATTGGGACGATCGCCGATGGTTACAATACTACGATCCAAAGTTTGCGAGATTTAGTGCGACAAGTGCAGGTTGCTGCTGGCAGGGTGAGTGAAACTTCCAGCAATAACACTATCTCAGTAGTGAAACTATCTGACCAAGCTCAACAGCAGGCAGAACGGCTTGAACACGCTCTGGAACAATTACAAATGATGGTAACTTCCACCCAGATAGTCGCTGCTGATGCTCAAAAAGTAGGACAGGCGGTTCAAAGAGCTAATAACACCGTCCAAGCTGGTGATTCCCTGATGGAAAGAACTGTAGATGGCATTTTGGAGATTCGGGAAACCGTGTCGGAAACAGCGAAGAAGATTAAACGCCTCGGTGAAGCTTCTCAGAAAATCTCGAAAGTAGTGAGTCTGATTGAAAACTTTGCCACTCAAACCAATTTGCTGGCACTCAATGCGGCGATCGAGGCTACCCGTGCCGGAGAGTATGGCAAAGGCTTTGCGGTGGTTGCAGATGAAGTTCGTTCTCTGGCTTATCAGTCCGCTAGTGCCACCACAGAAATTGAGCGACTCGTGCAAGAAATTCAAGCTGGCACCAACGAAGTTACCGAAGCAATGGAAATAGGGATTAGCCAAGTTGTCCAAGGCTCGAACTTGATCGATGAGACTCGTCATTCTCTGAGTGCGATCGTGGTAGCTACCAACGAAATTGGTGGACTGGTACAAGGAATTACCCAAGCAGTTTCCCATCAAAGTCAGCAATCTCAGATGTTGACAGAGGCAATGATGGATGTTTCGGCGATCGCCCGTAAGACTTCAGAAAGTGCCATCCACATTTCCGAGTCTTTTGAGGAACTACGGATGACTTCACAACAACTGGAAACCAGCGTTAGCCAGTTCAAAGTTGACTAAGGGACTTCCAAATAAAAAAATACCCCAAAACTGACGGAAAAATCCTCTCTATTTCTCTTCTCTCTGTGTTCTCTGCGCGGCAGTCGCTCATGGGGGAAACCCCCAAGACCGCGCTGCCTTGTCTCTGTGGTTCGTTTATTTGGATAATTTATTTCTTGGAAGTCCCTAATCTCGCAAAACTGTTATGAACTCCGATCCCAGTAATCAAGAGCAGGCTTTTCTTGCTGAAGCGGCAGAGTTGTTGCAAACCATTGAGCAGAATCTGATCGGTTTACTTGATGAAAAAACAATAGAAAAAGTTCATGCCTTGATGCGAAGCGCCCATACTATCAAAGGGAGTGCTGCCAGTGTTGGGCAAGAAACTATTCAGACAATTGCCCATCATTTGGAAGATGTATTCCAAGCGTTATATGCTCCAGAACTGGAAATCGATCCAGAATTGGGTGCTTTGCTTCTAGATGCTTATGAATGCCTGCGAACTCCATTGAGTGCAGCCTTGATGGGCTTATCCTGCAATGAGGCAGAAATACTCGATCGCACTGCCTCAATCTTCGCCCAACTCCAACATAAACTAGGCGACTTTTTTGGTCGTGAGGCTCTGCTTCCCAGTTCGGAAGAACTTGGCTTTGATGTCGTAGAGTCAATCTTTTCCGGGAGTGTACTCCAGGATTTGCAACAGCTGGAAACTGACATCCAAAGCCAAGATCCGCAACAAATTCAAACAACACTCAACTCCCAAGCCGAATTTTTTGCTGAACTAGCAGCATCTTATGGCTTATCTGGATTGGAAGAAATTGCCCAGGCGACCCTAAACGCGCTCAAAGCACATCCAGACAAAGTACTGGAAATCGCTCAGGTGGCTTTAGAAAATTTTAAAGCAGCTCAAGTAGCAGTACTTGCAGGCGATCGCACTCAAGGGGGAGAAATATCTCCACAATTGCGAGAATGGGCGGGACTAATTACTCCTGTCCCAGAACCGCAAGAGCTGCTAGTTGCGATCGCTGCCCAACCCACAGAAACGACTACAACTGAGAATAAGCCATCCCCCCTTCTCAGTGCCAGCGAAGCGGAATCAATTTGGTCGTTTTTCCCGAAGCGGACTGATAACTCCCTACCGAAAACACCGGAGGTACTGGCACCTATTTCTCAGGATTCGGTAGTAGCCCCCTCTGCCATAGATCGGATTTTACAGTCAATCTGGATTGGAGATCCACAGACATCCTGCCGATACACAGACTCAGATCGGCCAGCCTCTCCACCACCAGCACCAAGCCTCCAGGCTCAGTCATCGGCATCACTTCCCAGTATCCGAGTAGCGATAGAACAACTCGATCGCCTCAGCCATACAATTGGGGAATTGCTAATCAGCGAAAACCAACAAAACCTGCAATCTAACCACATCCACAAAGCAGCTCAAGACACTCTATTACAGTTTTTGTACTGTCAACAACAACTTAGTAAAGTCTTTACTTGGTCGGATCGACATCTGCTGCTTCCCGAACGCAAGCAGCGACATATACATGGATCTCCACGAGTTATCTCTGCTACCGAGGCACAATCCAATTTTGATGCCTTAGAAATGGATAACTATAGCGAGTTGCACATTCTCCTGCAAAATCTGACAGAAGACATGGTGCAATTAGGAGAACAGATTGAGGCTGTTAATGGCTTAGTTCAGCAATCTCGCTTCAGTCTCGGAAAGCGCAAGCAACTGCTTTCAGGAGCGCAGGAAGATTTGCTGCAAGCCAGAATGGTTCCACTGGGAACAGTGTTGAATCGATTACCCCGCCTCCTGCAACAGATGGTAGCAACTTATCATAAGCCTGTTGAACTCAAGCTTGGCGGTACGAAGGTACTGGTGGATAAAGCCATTTCTGAGCAGTTGTACGATCCCTTGCTGCACATGATTCGTAATGCCTTCGATCACGGCATTGAACCGGTAGAAACCCGCCGCCAGCAGGGTAAACCAGAAACCGGAACAATTACAATTAAAGCCTATCATCAAGGCAACCGCACTACTATTGAGGTACGGGATGATGGTCGAGGCTTTAACTGGGAATCGATTCGTCAGCGAGGTATAGAAAAACACCTGTTGACTCCCGAACAAGCCGCCTACGCCTCAGAAGACCAACTGGCAGAGTTATTATTTGAACCGGGCTTTTCTACCGCCAAGCAGGTTGGTGAGTTATCTGGTCGTGGTATCGGCTTAGATGTGGTTCGCACTCAATTGCAAGCTTTACAAGGTTCGATTGTGGTGCGATCGCTTTCAGGGCAGGGAACCACCTTCATGCTGCAATTGCCCCTGAGCTTGACAACAGCACGCTTGCTCGTTTGTCAATCTCAAGGTATTACTTATGGCTTGCTGTCTGAAGGAGTTAGCCAGGTTTTATTACCGCAGCCAGAGCAGATTCAAGTCCAGCAATCTTTACACGGGCAAGGCAGCCAAAAATACTGGCAGTGGGGAGAAGGGCAAAATCAGCAATTAGTTCCCATCCGCTCGCTTGCGAATTTGCTGGATTACAAATACCCTTTATTCACCCAAGACCACAATTTAAACCTCAGTCCTTTTCCAGTCAAACAACGGAACACCGTCGAACCTCTGCTGTTGTTAGAAACAGAGCATCAATACCTGTGTTTGCAAGTCGATCAGATTTTAGTCGAGCAGGAATTAGTAATTAAATCCCTCGGCAGAGTCCTGACTTTACCTAGTTACATCCAAGGCTACAGCGTGTTGGGAAATGGTAGTCTGACCCTAATCGTTGACCCGTTGGAGTTAGTTCGGCAAACTTGGGAGACAGATATGATGCCGACTTCCCCAGCATCAAGTCTTGCAATATTGCCCGCGCCTGAGCCTGTTCTTACTCTAGAGGCAACTATAACGCAACCGCAGCAACAGCCGATGGAAGTCAATACAGCCGTTGCTCAACCTAACCGACTGACAGTGTTAGTCGTGGAAGATTCGGTTGTACAAAGGCAAAGTTTGGTGCAGACGCTCCAAAAAGCCGATTATCAAGTATTGCAAGCAGGCGATGGTCGAGAGGCGATCGCTCAATTGGTGCAACACAGTGATGTCGATTTAGTGATTTGTGACATTGAAATGCCGCGTATGAATGGATTTGAGTTTTTAGAACACCATCGCCAAGACGAGCGTTTGTCCGGCATTCCTGTGGTGATGCTGACTACTCGTAGCGGACAGAAGCACCGCCAATTAGCTTTAGCTCTAGGGGCGAAAGCTTACATGACCAAACCCTATTCAGAACAGAGCTTTCTAGCCGCGATCGCTGAACTGGTTAATGGGTAAAGGGGAAAGGGGAAAGGGGAAGGGGAAAAGGTTAAAGGTTAAAGGGGAAAGGGAACCCCATAACTAAAGTTAGAGGCTTGAAGTAAGGATGCCTCAATTCTCGCGCAATAGTCTGGAATTGAATCTTTTTCCCTTTCATAAATAAAGTTTAGGGGCTTGCACCCTTTCCCCTTCCCCTTTACCCTTTTCCCCTTCCCCTTTCCCCCTTCCCCTTTCCCCTTTCCCCTTTACCCTTTCCCCCTTCCCCTTCCTATGCTTAACACTCCCTTTCCGTTTAAGCGATTATCTGGCGCTGTGAGCGAGCGCGACTCATTACGAGTCGTTGTTTTTGCGATCGCAGACTATTTATTTGCCCTGCCAGTTGGTGCAGTTCTCAAGGTGATGGCTTGTCCCCCTATTCGCAGTACGGTTGAAAGTGGTATCGGAATGGTTGATTTGGGAGCGCAAACCATTACGATTGTAGACTTGCGCCAGAAGTTCATTCAGCAAGTACAAGGCCAACAGGCGCATCAAGTTCCCTCTGCGGTTGATACTTCAGGACGCTTCCTACTTCTGACTCAAACGCGGACTGGGGAAATTTGTGGCATTCCTGTGGATAAACCGCCTGCCTTAATCGATATTCCTTTAGAAGCAGTGCGTCCGGTGCCGTGGTCTTATCGGCAAGTGGCGGAGTTAAGCTGTGTGAGCCACATGGCTGTTTTGCCTGTAGCACCAAACGAGGAACCACTCAAAGTACTTCTTTTTGGTATGAGCCAGATATTGGCTGATAAGTTGGGGTTGCCTGGAACAACCTCAACCTTGGCTCCTGGGATGACATCAGGCGAACAACGGCAAAGATTTCTCCGTTTTTCTTTGGGGAATCAAGGAAGTGGATTGCTACCATTTGACTCAATACAGGACATTATTCATCTCGCTAGCCAAGAAATTTCTCCAGCCCCGGCCTTACCAAGTTGGATTTTAGGTTTCTATAATTGGCAAGGACAGATGCTGCGGCTGGTTGACTTGGAACATTTGCTTGGTTATGCGCCGCTTTTAAAGCGGCAGTCACGACCAGAAAAGCCAATGGTTCTAGTTCTCGAACTGCAAAATCAGGTAATCGGGTTTTTGGTGGCTCATGTCTACGATGTAGAGTGGCAGGATTTACAGCAAGCACAATCGGCACCAACCGACCTTTCCCCAAACAAACTGCTAAATTTTGTTCGAGGTATTCTGCCAGGCGATCGCTGGATTTTAGACACCAGAGCGATCGCCCAAACATTGCAATGGCAAACCCACTGATTTAACTTGATGCTGCCAAGGAGTTTTCTGTGACGATCGCAATTTTAGACCCTAATTCTGAAACCCAGCCTGTTGAAAATGAAATCCAGATAGAAGAAATTTTGGCTAATGTGGCTCTAATCAAAGCAGTCTTTCAATCTGCTAAGGGGCCAAAGGTCGCTCAATTGCAGCAGAAGGTAAGTCAAATCGAAACTTTTATCCAAGCTTTGGCTAAGGATTCGCCCAGTGACAATGATGAAAATGTTCGAGGGGCTTTTCATCTCCAGCGAGAACAACTTGCGGCCATTGATCGGCAAATGCAGCAGACAAAAGGTCAAACTGCACTTTTGGAGGTTACAGTCACCGCCCTTCGAGATGTTCTCAACGCCGATCGCGTTTTGATTTATCGTTTTGAAGAAGATAATCGCAGTCGAGCGATCGCTGAAGCTATACAAGCAGGTTGGACATCCTTGCTCAACCAATCCCTACCGATAAATTTGTTTAGTGTTGGCGACGGACAAAACTCGCAGGGCAACCTCACTGAAGTATTAGAATTAACTCCCCGCCAACAGCAATTTTGGCAACGCTTTCAGGTACAAGCTAGCTTGTGCTTGCCCTTGATTGTCAAACAACAGCCTTGGGGTTTTTTAGTTATTCATCATTGCCTTCAACCCCGACAATGGCAGGAAGCAGAGCGCAGTTTGCTACAACAAGTAGGAATGATGTTGACAATTAACTTGCGCTGGGCTGAAATAGTAACTCCACCTGCTCAACAACTTGAATCCCTCGATCGCTCACAGTTTCTAGTGCCATTACAGCAGGTGAGCCAGACTGTACAAGAAGGAGCCAGAATCGCCGAGCTTGCCAACGAGCATTTAATGTCTATTCAAGATACTGTTGCTATTACTAATAAACAGCTGCAATATCTTGGTGAATTTTGTCAGCAAGCTTCTGACTTTGTTCATCTTGTGGAAGGCTTGAGTACCAAAATTCAGGTTTTGTCTCTGAATACAGCCATCGAAGCCACAAAAGCTAACGACCAGGAACGAGGTTTGCTAGCTGCTGCCGAACAGGTGGAAATTCTCGCCCGTCAAGCCCGCGACAGCACGCTAAATATAGAGGAATGGTTCCAAGAACTCCAGGTGGCAGCAGCAGACGTTACTTCTACTATCGAACCGTGCGATCGCCAAATCAGTGCGGGGCTGGAGTCAATCGCCCAAATCCAAGAGCAATTTAGAGCGATCGCCGACATCGCTGCTTGTACCCTCAAATCAATGTCGAAGCCATAAGACCTCTTGCAAAAGTGCTTTTTGCAAGAGGTGGGAAAAGGGTAAAGGTTAAAGGGGAAAGGCAAAATACAGAACCTTTCCCTTTCCCCCTTCCCCTTTACCCTTTTCCCGACTTCTGCAAGAAGTCTATAGAATTGTCACAAACCCATAGAAACTGAGAGTTGTTTTCATGAGTACCGATTTTGTCCCCCAACCGCAGAACGACGATCGTTTTCTAGAAGAAGCGATCGATCTGTTGCTGTTCTTGGAGCAGGAGTTGCCTAACTATACAAAAGACAGTAACCCTGGTACAGCTTTGGCTCTCATGGAAGCTGCCCGCTCTCTGCATTTGATTGCTATAGCAGCCGAGCTAGATGCCATTGCCATAGTTGCGGCTGCACTAGAAGAAATTTTTCAGCTTTTGCATCAGTATCGGGCAACTGTCAACGCCCCAATCGCCTCCCTGTTGTCAGAAGGATTAGATTGCTTACAGATGCTGTTGATGGCATTTTTAACAGCCTCGCAAATTGACGAAGTAGAAATTCTGGAGCGGATGTCTGCCATTGTTGCTCGTCTACAAGCAGAGTTTGGCGATTCCCAGGAAACAAACCTTGAGACATCGGTAGAGCAACCGCAGGAACATCAACCAGTTATTCAGTTTGGCGATCGCTTGCCCAAGGTAGAATCTTCTGCGGAGCAAGTTATCGTTAAAGACAACGATAGTCTTGACAGAGAAATAATAGATGAAGAAACTAGCCCCCAGTCTGGTAGCCTTGTTCGCGTAGATACCGAGCAGTTTCCCATCAAGGTAGGGGAACTAGCAAACCCGGAGGAGTATGGGGAAGAAGATTTTCATGCTTGGTTGGGGGATTTTTCCCTGTCTGCTGAAATATCTGAAGCATCCCTAGTTAAATCTGTTCGCGATCGCCATCCACTCTCTTTGCAAGAATCGATTTCTACCATTCTTGCAACAAATATTCCAGCCGCTACACCCATCAATCTTAAGCATCTCGAACAACTAAACGCGCTAATTGCAACATTATTAATTAACTATAATCAGCAAGCTTGCCAGGAAGAACAACAGCAACACACCATCGGGCAGTTGCTCCGACAAGTTAAACGATTACAACACTTGCTGGATAACCTACAGGAATGGTCAGGACGTTTAGCAGCAATTTCAGATACCCTTTCTCCCCTAGCTGCTTCTCGCTCTCAGCAATTATACAGTACTCTGCAATCTGTTTTGGCTGAAGCGTCTCAGGTAGCATCAACTGTTCATTCGCTGAATAACAATCATCATCAACTCAAACAAGAACTCATACAGCAGGAAAAGTTACTTAACCAGTCTTCCAATTTAGTCAAAAAAGTTACAACTATTCCTTTAAAAGTAGCGTTAGAACCTTTACATCGGCTTTGGTCTCAGTTACAAGCTCTACAAGATAAGTCTGCTAGACTACATTTACAAATTAGCGATATCCAAGTCGATCGGGCATTTAGCGATCGCCTCCATGCTCTCCTGTTACATATAAGTTGCTATTTACTAGATCAAAGTATTGAGTCTTCCCAAACACGCCAACACCTTGGTAAAAATAGCAACGGTATCATCGAAATTCAAGTTTACCAGCAAGGCAATCAACTGATTATTGATGGCTGTGATGATGGCGCAGGGCTTAACTTATCTCAAATCTATCAACAAGCTTTAGCCCAAGGACTCGCCCTGACAAAACCAGGGGATATCTTACAAGAACTGGTAATTGAACCAGAGGTTTCATCTGTTTTATGCGATCGTGCTGCCTTAGAGTTAGGAGTAGAATTAACTGAAGTTTGCAAGCAATTAACAGCTATTCAGGGAAGAATAGTATTGAAGTCTAAAGGTGGACATGGTACAGCTTTCTCGCTCCAAATTCCCCTCGATCAAAAAATTGCTCAACTTATCGTCTGTCAAGCTAACTCCAGAGTCTATGGATTTATTGCCGATTCTGTAGAGCAGATTTGTCTATCGCAGTCCGAACAAATTATCCAAACTCAAGCGGGACGTATGTTACTATTGCAGTCTTCTAGCACCAGTGGCTTTCTTGGTTGTGCTGATGAGCATCTAACAACAGAAATGCTCGTCCCCATACACTTATTGACTGATGTGCTGATTTGTCCTAACCAGCTTCCTACCTCAGTTACTACTTACAGCACAGATACACTAAATGCTTTCAAGCAAGATAAGCCTTTATTAGTATTTCGTTACTTAGACAAACGATGTGCTTTAGAAGTAGATTACCTAATCGGCAAGCAATCCGCTGCGATCCATCCTCTGGGGGAAGCAATCCCAGTTCCTGCTTATATCCAAGGAACTAGCATTCTTGCCAATGGGCAACTTAGCCTGGTTTTGGATGGTCATCTTCTCACAAAATCTCTAGCTTGAACTCAATACCTGTATGATTCTTGTTAAGAAGGTGTTATGAATTTCAGACAAAACTGGCTGACTAATATCATGTCCGCTTGATTGCTTATTAAACCCAAATAACCCCACCCCGCCAAAGCTACGCTTTGTCTCCCCTCCCGAAGAGCGGCTACGGTGTATACACAAGTCTTTGAGAGTTGCCTCACA
>NZ_CAWUDN010000092.1:0-32267 GCF_963920915.1 Nostoc sp. PCC 9305 | reverse complement strand
ACTTTCTTAGTTTCTCACAATAATGCTTGGTTTATTTCCGCCGTGGTGTACTAGTTTTGTATTCGTGCAAGAGTCTATTAAATAATTACTGATTGCTGTATGGTAAGACAGGTATGTTACACTACACACAAAATCAGTAAAAACTTGTTAATGGAGTTCAAAGACTCATTAATGAGTATCAAAGACTCTTTAATGGAGTTCAAAGCCTCTTTAATGAGTATCAAAGACTCTTTAATGGAGATCAAAGACTCATTAATGGAGTTCAAAGCCTCTTTAATGAGTATTAAAGCCTCTTTAATGGAGTTCAAAGACTCATTAATGAGTATCAAAGCCTCTTTAATGGAGTTCAAAGGCTCATTAATGAGTATCAACGACTCAAGAACCAGATGCAGCTTTAGCTGGTCTACCTTTGATAGCTTTAAAGCGTTCGCCTAACTGTTCAGCAACAATTTTTAAGCCTGGGGTCTTTTTCGATGCAGTCTTCACGTAATCATAAACAGTCAAACTGCTAGTCATAGCTTCACTACCGACTGCCATTAGGGTATCATCTACTTGTTCGGCTAGTTGCTGTACTGAGATTAAAAGTTCGGTAAGCGCACTGGCTAATTGGTAATCCCGAATCAGTTCCTCAACGTCAAAACTGGCTGGAAGAATTTCGCGGTTCGACTGAGCAGCAGTGACGCTGTTATTTACAAAAGCTAGGCTTTTATCGCCCATTTTTACTAACTTACGCCGTTCTTCAGTGCTGAGAGTAATCAGAAAGGGCATCTTTCTTTGGACTGTCTGTAGCGCGGCTTTAATTTCTTGGATATCTTGTGGCGAAAGGGTGGCTGCAATATTTTGATAAGCCATTATATATTTACCTTGGGAGTTCTAATGGTGAAGTAGCAATAGTTGCTAAGTATAGAATTCCCATTGATGGATGCGATCGCACATCATAACCTATTTATTTACTGCATATAAACAATACTCGCATATATGGGCGGCGCGATCGCTAACTAAACGCCGCAATTCTGCATTAATATATGGACGAGACACCTTGAATACTTACTCCGCGCTGATGTAGTGACGAGCTTTTGCTTTTGCTAGTAGCATAATATGCTCTAGCGTGAGGAAATGATCTAACTCTCGCTGGTCACTTCCTGTAAGACCTTCAGTTTTTGCGCGGAAAACGAGATCCTCTAAACGGTCTTTGGCTGCATCCGAGAGTTTAAAATCGATAACACTTTGAGGAGTGGTGCCAGCAGCAATAAACTCTATAATTTCATCGTAGACTTTGGTTGTATTTACAGATGTAGTCATAAGATTACCTATTTTTATTTAATTTTACTAATTTACATGGGATAAGCAGAAAGCCCTCATGTAGAGACGCGATTTATCGCGTCTGAAAAACTGGCACGTTAGACGCGATAAATCGCCGTCTCTACAAGAATATTCTCGTCAATTATTGCTTAATTGTGCCAACTTCTTCTGAGCAAATTCCCGTACTTGCTCATCTGGGTCATTCTCTGCGCGATCGCGCAACAGTGGTAAAGTCTGGGGATGCTGAGGAAATTGCTTGATAATTATCTCAAGTGCAATCCGCCGAGGATTAGTTTCATCCTCTTCCTCGCGCTCAAAGGAATCATTAACAGCGCAGTTGTAGTAGATGTCAAACAACTCAAGCTGATATTTAAAGTATTTAGCTAATTGTTGGACTGCTGCACCTCGCACATACTCATGATCATCCTGGGTAGCGCGTTCTTTGAGGATGGATTTAGTTTCGGGGTCATCTTTGAAGTTCTGAGCTAATTCTTCGACTGCTACACCTCTCACAAACCAGTGATCTTGGGTAGCGCGTTCTCTGAGGATAGATTTGGTGTCGGGGTCATCTTTGAAGTTCTGAGCTAATTCTTGGACTGCTGCACGTCGCACATTCGGGTTCTCATCCTGGGTAGCGCGTTCTCTGAGGATAGATTTGGTGTCGGGGTCATCTTTGAAGTTCTGAGCTAATTCTTGGACTGCTGCACGTCGCACATTCCAGGTATCATCTTGGGTAGCACATTCTTTGAGCCAGGTTTTAATGTCCAGGTCATCTTGGAAGTTCCAACCTAATATATGGACTGCTGCACCTCGCATAAACCAGTTATCATCCTGGATAGCGCGTTCTTTGAGGATAGATTTGGTGTCGGGGTCATCTTTGAAGTATTTAGCTAATTCTTCGGCTGCTGCACGTCGCACCTTCCAGGTATCATCCTGGGTAGCGCGTTCTTTGAGGATAGTTTTGGTGTCAGGGTCATCTTTGAAGTGTTTAGCTAATTCTTGGACTGCTGCACGTCGCACATCTTCGCGATCATCCTGAGTAGCGCGTTTTTTGAGCCAAGTTTTGATATCGGGGTCATCTTGGAAGTTCCAACCTAGTGCTTGAACTGCTGCAAGTCGCACATCTTCGTGGTTATCCTGGGTAGCGAGTTCTTTGAGAATGGATTTGGTGTCGGGGTCATCTTTGAAGTTCTTGGTTAATACTTGGACTCCTGCAAGGCGCATATACTCATTATCATCCTGGGTAGTGCGTTCTTTGAGGATAGATTTGGTGTCGGGGTCATCTTTGAAGTTTTTGGCTAATTCTTGGACTGCTGCACCTCGCACACACCAGTGATTATCCTTGGTAGCAAGTTCTTTGAGGATGGATTTGGTATCGGGGTCATCTTTGAAGTTCTTAGCTAATTCTTGGACTGCTGCTGCACCTCGAACATAGTTGTTATCATCCTGGGTCGCACATTCTTTGAGCCAGATTCTGGTGTGAGGATCATCTTTGAATTTATTGGCTAATTCTTGGACTGCTGCACCTCGTACACACCAGTGATTATACTGGGTCGCGCATTCTTTGAGCCAGGTTCTGGTGTCAGGAGATTCTTGCCAGGTCGTTGCAATTGCTGTGACTGCTTGAGTGCAAATTTCCTGAACTAGCTGAGTTTCTTCTTCATCTTCATCGAGGACGTAATAGTACCAGAGATCATATTTAGTTAAAGCTTTTAACTTGCCAAGTAATTTATTAGCCGTTGACGCGATCGCCGAGCGATTCTCCACCTCTACAAGACACTTGGCCGCTAAAAAGAGATTGACAAACTTTTCCCTTTCGCCATCTTGTGCCATTAAATAATCAAGAATCTCCCCAACAAACTTTGGCTCAATCATTCCCGCAATTAGCAGCAATATTTCATGCCAACTTTCATCTTGCCAGTGTTTGCCAAAAACTTCATTTTTAAGTTCCTCAAGAGTCAGTGTTTGCGTTTCTTTAAACTGCCAGACAAACTCCGATGCACAGAAATATTCTAAGAATGTCCGATGCACAAAAGCATAATAATCCGCACCCAGGAAACATAACATAAAGTTGCGAGTCCGCAGTTGATGAATCATCACCCGCGCCACTTCTCTGGGTTTATCAAAATCTATGGTTTTGAAATAATCAGTCAGAACTTTGACTAAATCATTTTCATTAATCAAATTCCCTGCCAAACCTTTCTTACCAGTTTGCATAAAATAAGCAACCTGACGCAGCATTGCTTGCTTCTCTTTATAATGAATAGTCTTGGAGTCTAACCTCTTATCTTCTATCAAAACGCGTTCCACATCCCATTGATGTAGCAGTACCCGCGATGCTTGATTATAAAGCTCGGCTCTATCTCTTGGTAGCTCTTGATTACGATTTAGAATTGCCATCATCGTCAACAGCAGAGGATTTCCCGCCAATTCTGCAATAGATTTGGAAGCTGCAATTCCTCTTTGTAGCCGTTCCCGTTTTCTCACTTTATCTACTGCATCGGTAAAAGTTAACTCATGCCAACGGTAGATAAAATCCTGAATTTGTTCTGAGTCTAAATCTTGTAATATAAAGTGGCGAAACTCAGCATTAAGCAATCGTTGCGGTTTATAGCCAATAATCCGAGAAGTGACAATTACCTGCACATCAGGATATTCATTAGTAAAGCGATGAATATCAGTAATTACATCCTCTCGCTTACCAGGGTCAAATACCTCATCCAAACCATCAAACATCACTAAGGCATTACCAGCTTTTAATTGTTTATCTAGTTCAAGCTGATTGAGATGATGAACAGCACCACTACATTGATGAAAGAATTCTAGAAAATTATTGCACTCTTTATCTTCCCGTCGCCGCATATAAGTGCGTAATTCAATTAGCAACGGAATTGGTAATGAGATAACATTATCCAGTGGAGACTCAGCCCAATTCAAAGCCAGAAATTGCAACAATGTAGACTTACCTGAACCAGGATCGCCCAAAATCACAACATATTTATAGTCTTGCTTTTTATTGACAACATCTAAAACTGAACGGATCGGTTGTTCAAAATAAACCTGTTTGTGGCGTTCTAATTCTTCTAATTCAAATTCTGCTTCTACTTGGTCACTTTCTCGCAGCCGTCTAAGATGTTCTTTAGGCAGTTCGTGAACTTGTGGTAAAACTTGATGAGTTTCCCGGACATTTTGAGGAGTAAAAATCCGCCATAATTTAAGCTCGTTATAAGCATAGCCGCTAGTATCTAAGCTATCTAACTTGAGATTGCTATAGCTTTCGCGGATTCCTTCTTGATATTTAACTAAATTAAAATCTACAATAACACCAGCAATTTCTTTTGTATTAACTTCAATATCAGATAACTTTTGTAATTCTAGGATATGGTGTAAATCTTTTGAATCTAAAAGAAGTTCTTGGACTTGGGTAAAATACTGTTCTGTAATTGATTGCCAGTTAAACTTAGATGGCAGAGGTTTTAATTGCAGCCTGTTCCAACTATATTCTAGGGTTTTAGCGTCTAGAGATTCACAATTAATATCAAAAGCCTTACCAAGAATTTCTGTAACTGACTTATCGCTGATAAATTTCTGGATGTCTGTGGTGTAATCTTTAATCTGAGTTTCAGCAAGTTTGCAACGAACCTTTAACTGCTGCTGCATGAGTTGCAAAAATTCCTTTAGCGCTTTACCAGCAGCAATTTCTATGTCTTCCTTCTTAAGTTTCTGGAAAATCTTGCCAGGGATGCCTTTTAATAAATCTTTAGCCCAATCTTTAGCAGCATCCTTGGCTAAGTCTTCCAGAATGGGTTTAAAAATCAACCCGGCGGTCTGAGTTACACCCCACATAGCTAACCAGTCCAGCATAATACTCGCTTATGTTGAGATTTTGATTACGAGTATATCCACTAGCTGGAGTAATGTTTCCAGATTTCAGGGAATTTGAAGAACCTCTCTCTAAATCTCTCTCCTAAAAGGCTACGGTGTACACACAAGTCTTTGAGAGTTGCCTCACAGCGTTTAGATCCCCCCTAACCCAATACTGCTCGGTTAAGCATTTTTAAATTGGAATTGGGTTTGGGGAAAAGGTTAAAGGGTAAAGGTTAAAGGTTTTTTCTTTCCCCTTTCCCCTTCCCCTTTTCCCCTTAACCGACAAGTATTGCCCCCTAACCCCCCTTAAAAAAGAGGGGGAACTAGAGTCAAAGTCCCCCTTTTTAAGGGGGATTTAGGGGGATCTTCAACGATTTTGGTTTTATACAAAGATGTGTGTACACCGTAGCCTAAAAGCAGAGAGACTTTGAATTTTCCCACTTACCGCGTCGGGAAGCAGCTGAGGTTTGGCGTTAGTTTTTCAGGCTATTTATACCAAGGGATATGTGCAATCAATCACCACTATTTGAGAAAAACCAAGTCCTCAGCCTTGGGTTTTGCAAACATAAACTTGGCTTTTTGACCGAGAAGTAAGGCTGTTAAGACCCTCTGCATAATGGTTTCGAGGCTAAGTAGCTTGAGGAATATTTTAGTTGGGAAGAGCGATCGCTCTGCCTTTTTTATAACTCTCGGTTGATGAATTTTTTGATAAATTATAAAAAATAGCAGTAGATAAAGATATTTTAAGTATTTCCAAAAAATGACACCTCTGAGTTAGTTTGTTCAAATTCTCGGTCAAATCGGCTAACCGAGAATAATGTGTAATATAAATCACTACCAAGCTAGAGGGAAGTTAAAAATGGTTGCATCTACTCTAAAACCAACACAGATACTTGGACGCATCCTATCTGCATCGCTAATTAGTTTGATGTCCTTAGAGGTTCTTAGCACCGCAGCAATTGGTCAACCGCCCCCTGCGTCTGTTGAAACCAAGCTGAAAGTGCCTATTACAATGACTTCTTGGCCCTTTAATACTACTCGTTACTTGAAAGTGCCGCCCAATTTCTCCATCTCTGTTTATACTCGCATTAACAAAGCTCGCTTTCTGGCAGTTGCTCCCAATGGGGATCTTCTAGTATCACAGCCCAGTTCCGGTAAAGTGTTAATTGTGCGGCCAAATGGCAGCAAAGACCCAATTATTTCTGACTTCGTAACGGGTCTACGCAAACCACACGACATTGTGTTTCACAAGATTGACAACACCACATACGTTTATATCTCTGAGAGTCATCAAATTAACCGCTTCATCTACAACTCTGGAGACTTAATCGCAAAAAATCGTCAAATCGTTGTAGTTGGCTTACCAGACAGCAGCACACGGGAACTCAAAGGCGCTTATGGTCACGAACTGAAGAATATCGCACTTGATGCCAACCACAAACTGTACGTGTCCATCGCTTCTACATGCAATGCCTGTAAGGAAGATACTGTAAGTACTCCAAAGCGTGGTGCAATTTACCAGTACAACGCTAATGGAACCAATCAGCGGCTTTTTGCTCAAGGTTTACGTAATGCCGAAGGGTTAGCGTTCTTACCTGGTACAAACGATCTTTGGGTAGTCGTTAATAATCGAGATAACATCGCTTATCCCTTTAACGATGGCAGTGGCAATTACGGTAAGATTATCCCCTCCTATGTAGACAACCACCCACCAGAGGAGTTCACAAAAGTCCGAGATGGCGGTAACTACGGTTGGCCATTCTGCAATCCCAATCCTGACACGTCAAACGGCCTCAACAATATGCCATTTGACCGCGACTATCAGTTCAATGCTAATGGAAGTGTTAATTGCAATGCAATGGACAGGATTAGCAAAGGTATCCAAGCCCATTCCGCTCCCTTGGGATTAACATTCTTACAAAATACCAATTTTCCCAGCCTATACTCAAATGGAGTAGTAGCAGGGCTGCATGGTTCATGGAATCGGCAGAAGAAAACGGGCTACAAAATAACTTACTTTCCCTGGAACAGTACGACAAAGACCCCAGGGCAAGAGATAGATTTAGTTACCGGTTGGGTAGTTCCAGCAACGCAAGAAACCTGGGGGCGACCCGTGGATATGGCAGTAGACCAACAAGGTAATTTGTTAATTTCGGATGACTTCAGCGGCGCTATCTATAAGCTTTCCTACACGCCGTCACAACAGGTTAAGTTCTACAGCGACCCTAACTTTGGCGGAATTTCCCAGTCTTTTTCTACAACTCCAGGAGTATACAAATCCAACCAAGGTGACTTAAATATTGTTGGTAATGACACTATTAGTTCATTCAGTGTACCACCGGGTACGCAGATACGTGTGTGCTAACATATAAATGGTGATGGTTTATGTCGTGAATATACTGCTGGTGATTATAAATCCCTTGGAAATGACTTTGATAATATCATCTTGTATATAGAGGTCAAGTAGCACCACTCAGCGAATTTTAGATGTTAAATTTTGGATTGAATACTTTAAAAGTGTTCTACCGAAGGCTTATGCCGTACCTCTCCGGGGAAGCAAGCTACGCGTAGCGTTTCGCAGGAAAGTCCAAAATTTAAAAAGGTCTGATAAGCTGTTCCACATTTAAATTGCATAATTACGGCGGGCAAGATGCCCACCCCACAAGAGTTATATAAATTTTAGATATGCAAACTAGATGTGGTTTAGCTTATCAAGTCCGGTTAATCACTTATGATTACCGGATCTGTGCAAAAATCGGAAACGCCTCTTTCCCCATCCCCCTTGGTCACTGAGCCTGTCCTGAGCGTAGCCGTAAAGCCTGCGGCATAGCTACGCTTCGGGCGCAGCCTCTCGTAGAGAAGGGCATAGCCGTACCCCTCCGGGGAAGCAAGCTACGCGGAGCGTCTCGTAGAGAAGTGCGGTCTAAATTATAAGTTTTTTGCCAGACACGAGATGAGACGATGTTCGGAAAGTTAACTAGAAACTGCGATGTCTACGACGGGCTGCGCGATCGCAATTTTCCCCACTGCCCGCCCAGTTTCGCTATAAATATGAGCCGCCGCAAGTTCTTGTAAAGGATATGTGCGATCGATCACCACACTAATTTTACCAGCTTCAATCAATTCTTTGAGAAAAAGCAAGTCTTTAACGTTAGGTTTCTCAAAGAGAAATTTCGCTTTTTGACCGGGAAGGAATGCTGTTAAGACGCTCTCTAAGAAGACTTCAGGGCCGGGTAGCGTGGTGATATAAATTCCGTTGGGTTTGAGAACTTTTTTGGTTTGAGAGAGCGATCGCTTACCCACTGCATCAAAGATAATGTCATACTGCGCTGTATCTTCAACGAAATCTTGCTGCGTATAATCAATCACGCGGTCTGCTCCCAAAGATTTCACCAAATCCAAATTTTTGGTACTGCTAACTCCCGTCACCACTGCCCCTAAAGCCTTAGCAATTTGCACTGCAAAAATCCCTACACCGCCCGCAGCACCATTAATTAATACACTTTGTCCTGTTTGAATATTTCCCTGATCTCGCAACGCTTGCAGAGCCGTAAGCGCTGCTAAAGGTACAGCCGCAGCTTCTTCATAAGATAAGTTCGTTGGTTTGAGAACCACCACACTTTCTGGAACAGCTGCAAATTCGGCATAACCTCCTCCAGGAAAGCTAGTACTGCCGTAAATAGCATCTCCCGCTTTAAAGCGCGTGACATCAGAGCCAACCTCTACAACATCTCCCGCCACATCAAACCCCAGAATCTTCGGAAATTTGTTGCCAGTAATCAAACTCAACATCCCTTGGCGAATTTTCCAATCAATCGGATTAACGCTACTAGCACGAACTTTCACAAGTAACTGCGTTGGCTCAATTTTCGGCTGCTCCACCTCTTCATACTGCAACACCTCAGCCGCCCCATACCGACGGATAACGACTGCTTTCATCACATTCCTCCTGCTACCATATTTTGCTGAATGAACTCAGACAGCCTGTTTTTCCTGATAAATCTAGTGTAGCGATTTCCTAAAATAAAAATATCAGTCTAAAACTACACCTGTATGCCAGCTAGAGACCTTTATCACAACAATGTTAAAAATGCTTTGATTAAAGATAAATGGATAATTACTCATGACCCACTGACTCTGAAGTTTGGTAAAAAAGATTTGTATGTTGATTTAGGTGCTAAACAACTGTTGGCGGCGCAAAAAGCAGAATCAAAAATTGCAGTTGAGATTAAAAGTTTTACAGGGAGATCGGATGTTGATGATTTAGAAAAAGCGTTAGGTCAGTATATTTTATATCAGGATATCTTGATTGAATTGGAGCCGGAACGAATACTATATCTTGCAGTACCTAATAGTATTTTTGATGATTTATTTGAAGAACCTATCGGCAAACTCTTACTGAGAAATCATCGTTTAAAGCTGATTACATTCGATCCAAAACAGGAGGTTATTCAACAATGGATTACGCCAAGCTAGACGAATATCGCCAGATAATTGAAACTATCCTCAGTGAATATGCTTCGCTACCCTATTCCTATGCCAAGATTCAATCGGAAGTGGTGTTCGATCGAACCCGCGATCGCTATTTGTGGATGGATCTAGGTTGGGATGGCGATCGCCGCATTCACGGCTGTCTGGTTCATGTTGACTTGATTGATGGCAAAATCTGGATTCAACGGGATGGCACGGAAGAAGGCATTGCCGCCGATTTAGAACGGGCTGGAATTCCTAAAGAACATATCGTCCTTGGCTTTCGTCCACCGGAGTTAAGACCCTACACAGGTTATGCAGTTGCTTAAAGTGCGTAGGCGCAGCCCGTCGTAGACATCGATCTTTAAAAGTTGAGACGGAACATTTTCTTTATTCTTCGGTGGTAAATACAACACCTTCATAGAGCAATTCAATCGGACACTCAAATTCAATGCTCGATAGAGTGACGATATCTCCAGCCGTGTAGGGATAGTAAAGCCACATCCTACCCTCACTACGACAGTAACGCTCAACGGAGATTTGTTCGGAGTCAATCAAGATATATTCTTGCAAACTGGGGATTGTCAAATAATAAGTAAATTTTTCACCCCGATCTTTGGCGCTTGTACCTGGTGAAAGAACTTCGGCAATCAGCTTGGGATGCTGGATAAATTTGCGGGCATTGAGGTCTTCAGGGTCGCAACTAACAATAACATCAGGATAATAGTAGCGACTCTGGGCAGTGAGTTGCATTTTCACATCTGACACATTCACTCGACAACCTCTGGAACGCAAATGAGGGTACAAAGGTCTGTAGAGATTGAGTGCAATGTCATTATGGGGAATTGTACCGCCTGTCATCGCAAACACTTCGCCATTTGCATATTCGTAGCGAAGGTCTTGCTGAGGTTCCCATTCGAGATATTCCTCAACGGTCATTTTTAGCGGCTGTTGGGAAATTGCGATCATAACTTCAGATTTTTTCACGTTTGGTTTGATTGTAGCTAAATAGCATCAGCAACAAAGAGCGGCTTCTGGACAACCTCTCTCCTATAAGAAGAAATATTTTAAATTTTGCCCCTTCCCGTGTTGGGAATGGGTTTTTTTGCTAAGGTTTGTAGTGAGCAATTCAGAAAATTCATTGCGATCGCTCAATCATGTTAGATTATAGTTTGTTGTTTCTCTCAAACACAAAACCTGAGAGTTTCCTGCCCATCTCCTCATTGTGGGAATGAAAAAAAGAAGCTAAAAGTTAAGTTTTTTGAAAATGATATGCAGCAACACACCTATTTTCATTACCTCATATCGCTTATCAGACAAGACTTAGAGCCACAATTGAACATCATTGTCAAAGCAAAAATTAAATAAATATGAATTGCATTTTTACCCTCAAAAAAATGATATGTTAGATACAGAATTGAATTTCGCACGTTTCTGGAGTAGAACGATGTAGACTACTCCAGTTTTTCACCCTCAAACCCTTAGCATTTATGGCTTTTGACGGAAGTTGAGGGCAATCTGAGTACACATTTAAATAACCCAAACCTAGTTTCAATTTAGTTAAAGTTATTGCTAGGATTGGGTTTTGGCTGAGTACAAATAAATCCTGAACCCCTATCTATAAACACTAGAACCCCAACCAAAAAAGACTAGAACCCCTACCTGAAAAAAACTTTTTTAATTCTTGTAATGCTTGAAAAATTAGGGTTTTTAGTATTTGAGTACAAAAGTAATAAATCCAATAAATTCTATCCTAGAGAGACGCAACATCTGGCTGGGAGACGGCTGCTATAAATCTTATATCGCCAATCACCTAACGCTCTGAAACAAAACAAAGCGAAAAGTGAGTGGAGGGATGACATAGCACCATGCCTGAAGTGAAGAGAAGTCGCGGCTGTAAGCACCAATTCTACCCAAGAACCGAACGTTGACACACACCAGCCGAACATCAGATATCTATCGCCTGCCTGACTTGAAAACAAGTCGCCCTCACCCAAGGGTTTGCAGGCAGTGTGGAAGACGCGACTTCAATTCTGGGCATGAAAGAGTAGCAACAACATCTCCCACAGTGGCAGCCAAGTCCACCGACCTTTTGCGAAACTCAATGACATCACCGTCTACACGACTCCTCAACTCCAACGCTACGGAATCGCCAACCCAAGCAAAATCAGGTGGTTGCGGCTGTGACAGCACCACCAGCACCACCGTGGAAAGGGACGAAAAGCTCCAAGAACGCATTGCTAAACATCCCTGCTACAGCGAAGACGCTCATCACCACTACGCCCGGATGCACGTTGCAGTTGCACCAGCTTGCAACATTCAATGCAACTATTGCAACCGCAAATATGATTGCGCTAACGAAAGCCGTCCTGGAGTAGTTAGCGAATTGCTAACACCAGAAGAAGCAGCACATAAAGCTTTGGTCATTGGTGGTAAGATTCCGCAAATGACAGTTGTGGGAATTGCCGGCCCTGGCGACCCATTGGCGAACCCAGAAAAAACTTTCCGCACATTTGAGTTGATTGCAGCGCAAGCACCAGACATCAAGCTTTGCTTATCAACCAATGGTTTAATGCTGCCAGACTACATCGATCGCATTAAACAATTAAATATAGATCACGTAACGATCACCATTAACATGGTAGATCCAGAGATCGGTGCTAAGATTTATCCTTGGGTTCACTACAGACGCAAGCGCTATAGAGGTCTTGAAGGTGCGAAAATCCTCCACGAAAGACAGATGGAAGGATTGCAAGCCCTGAAAGATGCTGACATCTTGTGCAAAGTCAACTCCGTGATGATTCCCGGAATTAATGACCATCACTTAGTTGAAGTGAATCGAGTCATCCGTGAGAAAGGTGCATTCTTGCACAACATCATGCCATTAATTTCTGCACCAGAACATGGCACACACTTCGGTTTAATCGGTCAACGCGGCCCCACACCCAAAGAACTCAAAGAAGTTCAAGACAACTGCTCTGGTAACATGAAAATGATGCGTCACTGTCGCCAGTGCCGTGCCGATGCAGTCGGATTGTTGGGAGAAGACCGCAGCCAAGAATTTTCTAAAGAGAAATTCTTGGAAATGGCTCCCGAATATGACATGGAACAACGCGCTACTGTTCACGAAGGTATTGAGAAGTTTAAAGAAGAACTTAAAGTAGCCAAAGATAAAGCGCTAGCTGGTAAGAAAATTGCCAACAGTCCGAAAGTTTTAGTTGCAGTAGCAACCAAAGGCGGCGGATTAGTTAACCAACACTTCGGTCATGCGAAAGAATTCCAAATTTACGAAGTGGGTGGAGACGAAGTTCGCTTTGTTGGTCATCGCAAAATTGACCAGTACTGCCAAGGTGGATACGGCGAAGAAGCTTCTTTTGAGCATATTATGAAAGCGATCGCAGATTGCAAAGCAGTTTTAGTCTCCAAGATTGGTAACTGTCCTCAAGAAAAATTGCAAGAAGCTGGAATCAAGACAATTGAAGCTTACGACGTAATTGAAAAGGTTGCTTTGGAGTTCTACGAGCAATACGTTAAGGAATTAGGGAATAACGAATAGGGAATAGGTTACAGGGGACAGGGGAGAGATTATTACCTATCACCTGTCACCTGTAACCTCTCCCCTGACTCTAATGCCCCATTCCCAAAAGGAGAATAAATCATGGCTTACCAAATTCTTACTAGCCAGTGTATTTCCTGCAATCTCTGTCTAACGGTATGTCCCACAAATGCAGTTAAAGTGGTTGACGGACAGCACTGGATTGACCCTGAACTTTGTACAAATTGTGTTGGTAGTATTCATACCGTGCCTCAGTGTAAAGCTGGTTGTCCCACCTGCGACGGTTGCGTTAAGCAGCCTAGCGATTACTGGGAAGGCTGGTTTGCCAATTACAACCGCGTAGTCGCTAAATTAACAAATAAACAAGATTACTGGGAACGCTGGTTTAACAGCTATTCTCAGAAATACTCTGAGCAGTTGCAAAAGCGTCAACCCCAAATAATTCGTAATTCATAATTCGTAATTCGTAATTGAAGACAACAATGCAAAATAACTGCATCTATCTCGATAATAATGCCACCACTAAGGTAGACCCAGAAGTTATAGAGGTAATGTTACCTTACCTCACAGATTATTACGGCAATCCCTCTAGTATGCATACCTTTGGTGGGCAAGTCGGTAAAGCAGTGAGAACAGCAAGAGAACAACTTGCAGCTATGCTGGGAGCCGATGAGTCTGAAATTGTCTACACAAGTTGCGGTACTGAGGGAGATAACGCGGCGATTCGAGCCGCACTGTTAGCGCAACCAGAAAAGCGACACATCGTCACTACTCAAGTTGAACATCCAGCAGTACTCAATGTCTGCAAACAATTAGAAACCCAAGGTTATAGTGTTACCTATCTATCAGTAAATCATCAAGGGCAGCTCGATCTAGATGAACTAGAAGCTTCCTTGACGGGTAACACCGCCCTGGTGACAATTATGTATGCTAATAACGAAACCGGGACGATTTTCCCGATTGAACAAATTGGGTTGCGCGTCAAAGAATATGGCGCTATCTTCCATGTAGATGCGGTGCAAGCAGTGGGAAAAATCCCCTTAAATATGAAGACTAGCACCGTCGATATGTTAACCCTGTCTGGTCATAAGCTGCACGGGCCGAAAGGAATTGGTGCTTTATATATTCGGCGCGGAGTTCGGTTCCGTCCCTTCATTCTTGGGGGACATCAAGAACGCGGACGCAGGGCGGGAACTGAGAATGTTCCAGCAATTATCGCCTTGGGCAAAGCTGCGGAACTAGAACTGTTACACTTAGAAGAAGCGACTGCAAGAGAAAGAAAGCTGCGCGATCGCCTCGAACAAACTTTACTAGCTAAAATTCCCGATTGTGTCGTTAACGGTGACGTTACGCAGAGATTGCCAAACACCACAAATATCGGCTTCAAGTACATCGAAGGTGAAGCAATTCTACTGTTATTGAACAAATACGGTATCTGTGCATCATCCGGTTCTGCTTGCACCTCCGGTTCTCTGGAACCTTCCCATGTCCTGCGGGCAATGGGCTTACCCTACACAACTTTGCACGGTTCAATTCGCTTCAGTCTTTGTCGCTACACCACCGAAGCCGAAATCGATCAAGTAATAGAGGTAATGCCCAGTATTGTAGAACGTTTACGCGCCCTCTCACCCTTCAAAAATGATGATGCAGGTTGGTTGCAAGGACAAGAACAAGCACTAGCACATCGTTAGGGACTGGGGAAAAAATGGGAAAAGGTTAAAGGGTAAAGGGTAAAGGAATGATTTTTCCCCTTCCCCCTTCCCCATTACCCCTTCCCCAATCCCCCACTCATAACTCATAACTCAGCACTCAGCACTTAATAATATGTGGGACTACACCGATAAAGTATTAGAACTGTTTTACGATCCCAAGAATCAGGGAGAAATTGAAGAAACGGGCGAAGCTGGAGTTAAGGTTGCAACGGGCGAAATCGGCAGCATTGCTTGCGGCGATGCTCTGAGATTGCACCTGAAAGTGGAAGTAGAATCTGATAAGATTCTAGATGCTCGCTTTCAAACCTTTGGTTGTACTAGTGCGATCGCATCTTCTAGTGCATTAACCGAAATGGTCAAAGGTTTAACCTTAGACGAAGCCCTGAAAGTGTCCAATAAAGACATTGCAGATTACCTGGGTGGTTTACCAGAAGCAAAGATGCATTGCTCTGTCATGGGACAAGAAGCTCTAGAAGCCGCTATCTACAACTATCGTGGCATACCTCTAGCTACCCACGATGATGATGATGAAGGTGCATTAGTTTGCAGTTGCTTTGGCATCAGCGAATCTAAAATTCGTCGCGTGATTCTAGAAAATCATCTCACGGATGCCGAACAAGTAACAAATTATGTGAAAGCTGGTGGCGGATGCGGTTCCTGTCTGGCGAACATTGATGATATTATTAGATCAGTTCAACAGGAATACGCCTCACCTGCTCTCAACAATTACGGCGTAAAAGTTGCCACAGAAATTGTTACATCTAAGGAACGAGCGCTAACAAACGTCCAAAAGATTGCTCTAATTCAAAAAGTTCTTGATGAAGAAGTCAGACCCGTACTCATTGCAGACGGGGGAGATGTAGAACTCTATGATGTAGAAGGCGATCGCGTTAAAGTTGTACTGCAAGGTGCTTGCGGTTCCTGTTCTAGTAGTACAGCAACTCTGAAAATTGCGATCGAAGCCAGATTACAAGATCGTGTCAGCAAGAGCCTTGTAGTCGAAGCAGTTTAGGAATTGCTGTAGGACTTAACGTATTCTACAAATACGCCCTAATATGCATTCAGCCAGGAACAGAAAGTAGGATTTGAATTGAATCATTGTCTCCACTCAATGCTTCATACCAATTCGCCAAAAGAAAGATACAGATTGAAATCAAACTTTCTTTAATTACGAATTACGAATTACGAATTACGAATTGGTATCAGTCCTATCACTATTACGGCTAACAGCATATAGGCAAAAAGATTAAGCGCCTACTTGCAAATTTCATCATCCAACTCGCTTCAAAGGAACAGGATATGAGCACATTGTACGACAACATTGGTGGACAACCAGCTATTGAACAAGTAGTAGATGAACTCCACAAACGCATTGCCGCAGACAGCCTCCTCAGCCCCATTTTTGCTGGTACAGACATGGCAAAGCAACGTAATCATCTAGTTGCTTTCTTATCTCAAATATTTGAAGGGCCAAAGCAATACGGCGGTCGTCCAATGGACAAAACCCACGCTGGAATGAACCTACAGCAACCACATTTCGATGCGATCGCCAAGCATCTCGGTGAAGCAATGGCTGTGCGTGGAGTGTCAGCAGAAGACACCAAAGCTGCACTAGATCGCGTCACAAATATGAAGGGCGCTATTTTGAACAAGTAATAGGACTTATGTATTGATTGTTGACAAATAACAACATCAAGTCCTATTGAATCTTGCAAGCTGAAACACATTATGACGTATTTGTAAATCGCGTAATTTTCTTTGTTCTTTGTCAAAACAAATGACAAAGGACAAAGGACAAAAAATCAAAAGAAAAAAATTTTAACGAGGAAGATCGATGAACTTACTGTCAATAATTTTGGCTGTGGAGCGATCGCCCCCAGCAGGCATTTATGCCAACGCTACCAACGATGCTCTACACGCGCTCACTACTGTCGCTCAACTGGCGTGAACGCAACTGACAAACGCACAGACCCACCAACCAACCAATTGCAGGGAAACAAGAACCATGACAGACGAAAACATTAGACAGATAGCTTTCTACGGTAAGGGCGGTATCGGTAAATCTACCACCTCCCAAAACACCTTAGCAGCTATGGCAGAAATGGGTCAACGCATCCTCATCGTCGGTTGCGACCCTAAAGCTGACTCCACCCGTTTGATGCTGCACAGCAAAGCTCAAACAACCGTTCTTCACCTCGCCGCAGAACGTGGTGCAGTAGAAGATATCGAACTCGAAGAAGTAATGCTAACCGGTTTCCGTAACGTTCGTTGCGTAGAATCTGGTGGTCCAGAACCCGGTGTAGGTTGCGCCGGTCGTGGTATCATCACCGCCATCAACTTCTTAGAAGAAAACGGTGCTTACCAAGACCTAGACTTCGTATCTTACGACGTATTAGGTGACGTTGTGTGCGGTGGTTTCGCAATGCCTATCCGTGAAGGTAAAGCACAAGAAATCTACATCGTGACATCAGGTGAAATGATGGCGATGTATGCTGCTAACAACATTGCTCGTGGTGTTCTTAAGTATGCTCACACTGGTGGCGTGCGTTTGGGTGGTTTGATTTGTAACAGCCGTAACACAGACCGGGAAATCGAACTAATCGAAACCTTGGCAAAACGGTTGAACACCCAAATGATTCACTTCGTACCCCGTGACAACATCGTTCAACACGCAGAATTGCGCCGGATGACTGTTAACGAGTACGCACCAGAAAGCAACCAAGCTAACGAATACCGGACATTGGCTACCAAAATCATCGACAACAAAAATCTAGCTATTCCTACACCCATCGAAATGGAAGAACTAGAAGAATTGTTGATTGAATTCGGTATTCTCGAAAGCGACGAAAATACCGCAATGTTGGTTGGTAAGAGTGCTGCTGAAGCTCCTGTAGTATAAATCGCTGCTAAGAAATAACGCTTTAGCACAAGGAAAAAGGAAAAAGGAAGAATCTCACATTTGACCTTTTACCTTTGACCTTTCCCTCTAATCTCCCCCCTAACCTTAGAGGGGACTCCTAGTCCCCCTATGCCCCGATCCTTACGAGTCACAGAGGCTAAATATGACACCTCCAGAAAATCAAAACATCATCGAAGAAAGAAAAGAACTAATTAAAGAAGTTCTAGACGCTTACCCCGATAAAGCTAAGAAAAAACGGGAAAAGCACTTAAGTGTATACGAAGAAGGTAAGTCCGATTGCGGCGTTAAGTCTAACATCAAATCCCTTCCTGGTGTAATGACCGCTCGTGGTTGTGCTTACGCCGGTTCTAAAGGTGTGGTTTGGGGCCCTATTAAGGACATGATCCACATCAGCCACGGGCCTGTAGGTTGCGGTTACTGGTCTTGGTCTGGTCGTCGTAACTACTACATCGGCACCACAGGTATTGATACCTTTGGTACCATGCACTTCACCTCTGACTTCCAAGAAAGAGATATCGTTTTTGGTGGTGACAAGAAACTTGTCAAATTGATCCAAGAACTTGATGTACTTTTCCCACTCAACCGTGGTGTTTCCATTCAATCAGAATGTCCCATCGGTCTAATTGGGGATGACATCGAAGCAGTTGCTCGGAAGACATCGAAAGAAATTGGCAAGCCAGTTGTACCTGTGCGTTGCGAAGGCTTCCGGGGTGTTTCCCAATCTTTGGGACACCACATTGCTAACGACATGGTTCGTGACTGGGTTTTCACCAGATCCGACCAAGCGAAAAAAGACGGTACACTCAAGTTTGAAGGTACTCCTTATGATGTAGCCATCATTGGTGACTACAACATCGGTGGAGATGCTTGGGCTAGCCGCATCCTGTTAGAAGAAATCGGCTTGCGCGTAGTCGCTCAGTGGTCTGGTGATGGCACCATCAACGAAATGTTGATGACCCCCAATGTGAAGATGAACCTCATCCACTGTTACCGGTCGATGAACTACATCAGCCGTCACATGGAAGAAGCTTACGGTATACCCTGGCTTGAGTACAATTTCTTCGGCCCCACCAAGATTGCTGAATCTTTACGGGAAATCGCTTCTAAGTTTGACGAAACAATCCAAGCAAACGCTGAGAAAGTTATCGCCAAGTATCAGCCCACAATGGATGCGGTAATTGCTAAGTACCGCCCCCGTTTGGATGGTAAGACTGTTGCCATCATGGTTGGTGGTCTACGTCCTCGCCACGTTGTCCCAGCTTTCCTAGACTTGGGCATGAAGATGATTGGTACAGGTTATGAGTTCGCTCATAATGACGACTACAAACGTACCACTCACTACATCGAAAACGGCACCATCGTTTATGACGACGTTACCGCTTACGAATTCGAGGAATTTATCAAAGCGCTGAAGCCTGATTTGGTAGCTTCTGGTGTGAAAGAAAAGTACGTCTTCCAAAAGATGGGTCTTCCTTTCCGTCAAATGCACTCTTGGGATTACTCCGAACCTAGCGATCGCTCTTACAATTGATATGATGCAAGCTTTTTTAGCGACGGTAAAAAAAAGAGCCTATTTCTAGCCTAAATGCAACTTCCAGGATTATCCGATAATAATCTTTTTTGATACTTTAGATAGTATAACTCTTATGGAGTCTAGTTTTTAAATTTTGCTTGCATTTTGCTCAAAGAAAAACTGTAGAATAAAAGACTATTTTAAATGACGATTTTTTAGACTAATTGCCCAAATCTTTTTTGTTTCGCGCAAAGGCGCAAAAAAGTAAAATTTACCTTATTTGTCACTATTTTAATCAACAATGACAATCAATCGCAACCACTATATTGTCTTGATATTGGCGTAAAAGACTTCGGAACTTTTCTAGCCATTCTTCATTGGACTTTCCTTCACGGTCATGCCACTTTCCATCAGGCGTAACGATAGCGTATGAAACTAAGTCAGACATTAGGGCAGAGATAGGACGAATATTGTCTTCTGATTGCACAATATCTAGCCCGTATCGACGTTGAAATTCTTCTGGATTAAGATTGTAATACTGCTCCTTACCCCAAATTATGCCATCATACTGACCACCAATAGCAAATCCGTCACATTTTGCTTCCGGAGATGGATTATCTTCATCTGTTTCAAAATATGGCAGCATCAATTCTTTAGCCTTTTTGCTTGGGTTTGGTTCTGTGCGATCAACAATCACAAGTGTTAGAAAATGGCTCATTTTTAAGTACGTTAAATTGTGGTTATCATTGTTGCAAAAAATACGTTATGAATCATGGAATTTTCAATAAGTAAGTCGATGGGAATAAACAGAACTATGTTACCAAACCTATTAGAGATTTTCTGTGAGATACACAAAAGGTAGACCGTTGTTGCGATCGCCTTTAAAGATTATCTATGAAATGTACAAGAAGTAGACCGTTGTAGCGATCGCCTTTAGGGATTGTGTATGAGATGGAAAAGAACTAGACTATTCTAACGATCGCATTAAACTGTTACTACCTCAATTAACAATCCGGGTATCTTGCTGAAATCTCGATGATTGCGTGTTAATAAAACTAATTTACGAGATAGTGCGATCGCCGAATAGCCCATCGTGACATCGCAGTAAAAGAAGTAGACTGTTGTTGCGATCGCTTTAACTCAACAACACGCCACTGTATATTTATACTGGGTGAAGTTAAGCGATCGCCTCTAACTCAGGAATATGTCCAGTTTCGTAGTTTTCAATTAAAACACCGATAACTTCCATTAGAGACGCGACTGGATGCGTCTCGTCTTCACCAACTTGATCGATGAGACAATCAAGGATCTCAACTAAGCGTTCATATTCCTCTTCTGTGTGAGGAACAAAGACGTTTTCGGCAATGGATGACCAAGCAGTAATGGTTTGATCTAGGTTTAAGCTTTGCATTATTCCTTCCACTTTCCTTCATCATATTCTGAATGCGTTAACACAGCCCGAATGTAAACTTTTTGGCGGTTGTAGTGAATTGCGGCAATGAGTCGAACTTTATTACCACCAATATTAAACACTGTCAATTTACCAACTTGATCTGCTGATGGAAACATTTCACGGAGTTCTACAAATGAGACAAACTCATTTCCCTTGACTAATTGATACCACTGAGTCAAGGCGTTATTTGTATCT
This sequence comes from Nostoc sp. PCC 9305, assembly GCF_963920915.1. Lineage (NCBI taxonomy): Bacteria > Bacillati > Cyanobacteriota > Cyanophyceae > Nostocales > Nostocaceae > Nostoc > Nostoc sp. PCC 9305. Next base: position 11,279 of record NZ_CAWUDN010000092.1, on the reverse strand, counting down.
GGATGAAGTTTAGCAAATTCATTCAGCCGTTTACGAGTAATAACATGCATCTGAAGACCCCTGATGTTTTAATAATTCTGTAATGCATATAATTCACCTCTCTGTGATAATCTTATATTTTAATCATTGCCTTTATTCAACAACACACTACTGCATATTTAGAGATTGTGTGTGAGATGGATAAGAAGTAGACCATTGTAGCGATATCTCCGACGGGCTACGCCTACGCCCTCACTCAACAATAAACTAGGCGATGTCTACGACGGGCTGCGCCTACGCATTAAACCGTCCAATCCTCAATTAACAGTCCGGCTACTTTGCCCAAATCTCGATGATTGCGTGTTAATAAAACTAATTTACGAGATAGTGCGATCGCAGTAAAAGAAGTAGACTGTTGTTGCGATCCGCCTTTAAACTCTAAACCCCACCTTCTAGCTCCTCTAGATCATCTATTGTCAGTAGTGCTTGAGCAGTATGACGCACATACAATACATAAACTGTGGTATCTCGAATCGTAAAAAGCACTCGATATACATTTTTGGCTTTCCCATAAAGGAGTTGGCGTACTTCTTCTGGGAAAATCTCATGTTCGACTGCTAAGGTACAGCGTTGAGGCTTCTCTTGTAGCGTAGCAATAACATTCATCAATCCTCGAAACCAGCGATCCGCAAATTCAGGATTTTGCTCTCGATACCAGCGATATGCTTGCTCAATCTGAGCTTCTGCAATTGGGGTAATCTCAACTTGAAATGCCATACTTTTGCTGCATTTCTTGAACGAAATCCCCAATAGGGCGAGTTTGACCAGCGTTGAGTTCCTCGAAGCCTTGGCCAATACCTGCAATTGTCTCCAACTGATCGATCAGTTGGCGTAGTTTAGTTGGATCAATTTTGCTAAGATCGAGAAAGGTGACGAGAACTTGAGAGCGATCGCTAATATCTTGCGGTAGCTCAGTCAAATGAATTTGCCCATCCTGATAAATGCCTTCAATGGTTCTGATCATAAGTTGCATCTAGGTTGGTATTTTCTTAATTCTACCAACTAGCGTCAGAGAACTGTCACAACTGAAATTGTAAATTAGAGTAGGGGGTGGCAACTCCCTCAAACCTAATTAAAAATGATTTAATTGATTTTATGAGCGATGTCTACGATGATCGCATTAAACCGTCCAATCCTCAATTAACAATCCGGTTACTTTGCCCAAATCCCGATGGTTGCGCGTTAATAAAACTAATTTACGAGATATTGCGATCGCTGAATGCCTGTCGTAGGCATCGCAGTAACACTACGCTTCGTTGCACCGAGATGTGAAGCTGTTTTAGACTTAGAAAGATGCTATGTAGTTTATAATCACCATGAGCTATCACGATATTATTACAATTGAGCCTGACAAGCGAGGCGGTAAGCCTTGTATTCGACGAATGCGAATTACCGTATACGATGTTCTAGGCTGGTTGGCAGCTGGTATGTCTCATGGAGAGATATTAGACGATTTCCCTGAATTAACAGAAGAAGATATTAGGGCAAGTCTAGAGTTTGCTGCTGACCGTGAACATCGTTTAGTTGCCTCTCTACCAAACGTTACGCGGACGGCAGGTGGTAGTTGAAACTGCTTTTTGATCAAAATTTGAGTCGCAAGCTGGTAACTCAATTAGCAGACGTTTTCCCTGATTCGAGTCATGTTCAGTTTCATGGACTGGAAGTGAAGACTGATACTGAAATATGGGAATTTGCCAAAATCAATGACTTTTGCATCGTAACTCAAGATGTAGACTTTGCCGAAAGAAGCCGTTTGTACGGTTCTCCACCTAAAGTTGTATGGCTACGCTGCGGAAATGTACCAACAAAACAAGTTGAATCTCTACTTCGTTCTGGGGTGGAGATAATTCAGGAGCTTTTGAATAATCCAAGTCTGCATTGCTTAGAATTGTACTAAAGCTTTGCGGGGGATTGTCTGTGAGATGCACAGGAAGTAAAGCGTCGTAGACATCGCGACTTAAATAACATTAGACATCGTAGTAACACTAAGCTTCGTTGCACTACGATGTGAGATCCACAAGAAGTAAACCGTCTTAGCGATCGCCTCTAACCGAAGGATGTTGCTTAATACACTTGAGGAACAAAGAACTGCTCATTGCGGGGGGCGCGAACATAATCCTCAGCCACAGGTCTAGAGGGAAGCTCTAAGGGAGGAGGTGTCATATCTTCGTAAGGAACTTTGCTCAACAAATGATGAATGCAGTTAAGCCGCGCCCGTCTTTTATCATCTGCTTCAATCGTAAACCAGGGAGCTTCTGGAATATTTGTGTAAGCAAACATGGTATCTTTGGCTTTGGAATATTCTACCCAGCGATCGCGTGATTCTAAATCCATTGGACTGAGTTTCCAGCGCCTTGCTGGATCGTGACTGCGAGAGAGAAAGCGTTTTTCTTGTTCATCATCGCTGACAGAGAACCAGTACTTGATTAAAACAATGCCCGATCGCACCAACATTCGTTCAAATTCCGGGCAAGATTGCATGAATTCTTGATATTCTGCTTCAGTACAAAAACCCATCACCCGCTCAACTCCAGCTCGGTTGTACCAACTGCGATCGAACAGGACTATCTCGCCTGCGGTGGGAAGATGTTGCACGTAGCGCTGAAAATACCATTGAGTTTTCTCGCGATCGGAAGGAGTTCCCAGAGCAACTACACGACAGCCACGAGGATTGAGTGGATCGGCAATGCGTTTAATTACTCCTCCTTTGCCAGCAGCATCGCGCCCTTCAAATATGACGACAACTCGATAGCCAGTGTGCTTAATCCAGTATTGCATTTTAACTAGCTCAATCTGGAGTTGCTCTAGTTCAGTTTCAAAAGTCTTTTTAGGAATTTTCTTAGCAAAAGCTTCAGTACTACCATCAAAAATCCGTTTGGATTTTTTAGATTTTTTCTTGTCTTTTGCCTTTACTAGTTTTTCTATTAAGTCTGTAGTAGGTTGAACTAGACCATTATTTTGCTGGTTTTTCACTTCATCAATTGACATTGTAGTGACTCCATGCCATTGAATTGGCATAATTAGAGCTTATCTACCAAGTATATATTTTAATTAATAGTTCTGAGTGTAAATATATATAGATGCTCTTATATATAAGAACCAGTCCTAGACATTACCCTAACTCGCTAGACTAAATATGGAGTTGTAAAGTAATTAGAAATTATGCCTTATAGTCAGTTTACAAATATCAGTAAAGTTAAAGAAGCTTTCGGATTAAAAACGCAGGAAGGTGGGAGATTCATTCCTGTCACTGAGCCTATTGAAGCATCTGCTACACTCACGGCATATCTTGGAGAAAGTCTGTCACTAGCTTCTTCAGCAAGTGAAAAAGCCCGTTCTGAAGGAATTATTTACCCAGTATTATTAGAAGTTAGACGGATATTAAATCGGCAAATTAGCTTATTTTCTGGAGAAGATTTTACAGTTGATGAATCAGTTGGGCTTAATGGAATGTGTGATTTCCTCTTGAGCCGATCGCCGGAAGTGCTAGAAATTGAAGCTCCTGCAATTGTAATTGTGGAAGCAAAAAAAGCTGATTTAAGAACTGGTTTTGGACAATGTATTGCAGAGATGGTTGCGGCACAGCGATTCAAGGCTGCAAAAAATCATCCAGTTTCCGTAATATATGGTTCTATTAGCAGTGGTACGCAATGGCGATTTCTGAAGCTTGAAGAAAATATTGTCACTATCGATCTGATGGATTATCCCCTGCCACCTGTGGAAGAAATTCTAGGAATTTTAGTTTGGATGGTTCAAAGCATTGGGGATATTTGAAATAGCCATGTGATGCTTAACGTCATCACAATACTGCGATCGCTAACATCTTGAGGTAGTTCAGTTATGGGTTTTTATGCCGCGTTATTAAAGCATTATATTTAGGGTTTTAAGACTTCTTTCGCACCTTCAATAAAAAATTTGGCGATAGGGTGATCAATCATCTTTTCCAAAGCTGCAAAACTTCCTGCTTTCAGTCCTCGAATAATTCGGGCTTTTAGTTCAGGACTTTTGTCAATTTCATCTAAAGCTTTCGCACGCAAAACTTCGGGACTATCACTGGGATAATCTACTGAAAGTTGATCTAGCAAAGCTTTAATATCTTTGGCAGCTTGCACCAAATCTTGAGAGTTATTGATTTGGATTTTGCTTTTATCAACACCGGTTACAAAAGATCCTGATTGATTAATAATATCTCCCCTAGCAGAATTGTAATTGGTTTGTCCACCTTGATTACTCATAGCTTTTAGCCTCCAATATACTCTAGTGAATATTGATTACCCAACTTTGACTCCATTTTCAAAGAGACCGCTCTGATTTATAATATCGCCATCAGAAACATTGAACGTGTAGTTTGCTGGCGCATCTCGGTTGTTCATAATCTCAATAAGCTTATCAATAATTTTATCTATAAGCTTTTGATTAGTAGATGCAATTAATTGCACACCTCCAGAGTTTGTTATTATACTGAGACCATATTTCTTTGGTCTAATAAATCGCTCTAAAATTCCCAGAAAAACAAAAGAAAATAAAATTCCTATAACCCAATTCAAGACCAACATGTCTGGATTTCTCTTAACCAACTCAACCCCTAGCCAACTGAATAAACCACATATGATGATGAAGCGTATCTTAAAAGTATAACGCGGTTTAATGCGATATTTCCCAACGCTAGTTACATTACTAACTTGATAAACTGTAGAACCCAACTTAAGGGTTCTATTGGTAATAGACAGAGTACTCATCGATTAAAATTTAGGGTTAAATAAATGGCTTCCAAACTATCGTTTTTCAAGTTGTGTAAAACTTAACTTGTCCATCGGGGTTGTTCTGATTGAACTTGTCAGCAGCAATGCTCACCCGACCTGAGAGCTTGCTAATAATTCGCTCATGCAAGATCATAGCCTGTTCAATATGACCATCTTCAACCATTTTTTCAAAGACCCTCATACTAACATTGATAGCATTAATATCAGCTGCCAACTCAGAATCTAACTGATCCATTCGACGCTCAATCATTCTACGTTGGTTGTCAGCACTTTCTCGAATCGCTAATCTCTTAGTCTCTTCTTCGGCAAGTTGTTTCGGTAGTTCTAATGCCTTGTCAACCAATGGGACAATTTGAAAAGCCAATTCAATGTATTCTGAAATCTGCCGAATTTCAACAATTTCTGAATAGGGTCTACTTGGTAGAATTTGGTCATTCATACGTTTCCAATTACTCCTAATTGATAGGTTGAATTAGTTCTTGCTGCAAGATTTTCTTTAATGACTCTCCACCTCGATAACAAGCTTCAACAGTTTTTTGCTCTGCTTCTTGCAATTCCGAAAATTTCTTGCTTTGTGAAGATGATTGAATCACCGTATCAAGATGGCGCATTATATAATTCACAGCAACTTCATGAACTAACTTTGCTTGCTTAATTTTTTCTGAAGCTTTTCCGTAGATTCTTATAGCTCCACTGATTTGTTCACACATCAGATCAACATCTGCTTGTAATTTCTCAAGTTTTGTGCGCTGCTGAGATGCAGTAAACAAATATAAAATCCCACTAATCGCTGCGGAAATAGCAATAGATGCAGCAATATATCCAACATCTCCTTTTTGTAACTTCATAAGATTTTTACCTTGCAAAGAACTCGCTATATTCTGTGCAAATCTTTGAGATATTCCTGTCAACTCCCCATTAATCGCACTGGGCTGTAAATTACTGGGATAGACAAAATCAATAGCAACTTTCAGTTCTCTTGGTGTTGGGATATTCTTATCTCTGCGATACAGTTCGTCGAAGTATGGGCTAATTGCATTTTCATACTTTGGTATTAACTCCATTTGCAACTGATTTCTGTATTGATTGAATTGCTCAATATCATCATTAAGAACTAATTCGGCATCTTGTATGTGTTTTTGAGCCATTTCATAGCGTCGTTCGATTGACTCTGCCCATTCTTTAGGGTTCTCGAAAATGTTTTTTGTTGACCGCTTATATGAAGGTTGAATAGATGGGTCATATTCATATAAATCTTCTCGTTGTCGCGCCAAGGCAATTGACTTTCTACGTTGCTCCTCAGCCCTTTTACGTTGCTCTTCAGCCCTTCTACGTTGCTTTTCTTTTTTCTGCCTTGACCAAAGAAGATACCCTATAAGGTTAACCACACCTAAGATAATCGCTGTTTTAGGTGCTGCTGCCAATAAGATTAGGTAAATAAGCCCCAGAATAAAAAAACCAACTAACTTTAGGCAGCCAATCATTGTAGCCCCTCAAATATCGACTCTATAAATAACTAACCAATGCTGTGGCTACCATAAACTAACCTTTAAGTAACCGCCAAAACTGATTGTTTTCATGGGCAAGTGCAAGGAATGTGTGCGGAACCACTTAACTATTTATTAGACTGAAAGTTTCCATCTCATTAACCGATTTGGGATATTCATCTGGAATCCTTTCATCATAATAATTAAGTATAACTACATAAATAATTAAAGATTTTGTAATCACTTACTGTTCGCGGAAGAAGATTTGATGAAGAGGAATTATCGACAATATTGCTGTAAATATCAGGGATAGCCCTAAAAAACAAATAATCCCCTGATGCATGATTATTATTGTAATTATTTTGAGGTGTATATACTACACACTGCTGAAAGGTTGTGTATGCTTTGAGACTGACTTAAAAGTATTTTTAATCCGTAATCTTATTTGAGTTACGTTCCCTCATATCGCTTTTAGTTTAAACTCCAGTTAATGAGTAGAGGGAGAAAAGGTACTCTTATTTCCTCCACTGCTCTCTTTGGTGAATATTCACCCCGATCGCTACGGATTCATCCGAATCAAGTCGGTTAAAATACTATCCAAGCTGCCGTTAACTTGAATGCGATCGATCTTCTCTGCAATCCGCTCTAATACTTCGAGTTCCTTTAAACGCAATGCAACGGGGTTATCCTCCATGACTTTGGCAGTGTTTAGCATACTGCGAGTAGCAGCAGTTTCTTCTCTACGTCTGACTACGTTGGCTTGAGCGGTTTTTTCTGCCTCCACTACTTTGCTCAAGATAGCTTTAATTTCACCAGGTAAAATAATATCTTTAACACCTACAGAATCTACTTCAATTCCATAGTCTGCGGCTTTTTGGCGAATGTATTCAGAGATGCTTCTATCAATTGCACCTTTATCTTCCAATAAAGTATCTAAGTTACGTTCGCCGACTGCACCACGCAAAGCAAACTGTAATTCTTTGTATAAGAAGCCGGAAATATCAGATAACCCGTTTTTTGCCCTCAATGGGTCTTGGATGCGGAAGCCAGCCGTCAAATTCAACCGCAGAGGTACTTTATCTTTAGAGAGGATGTCTTGACCGGATACTTCCATGTTTTGTAGTCGTAGGTCAATGGTTTCGGTTTGAAAAGAGCGTCCAAATAACCACCAAGCGTGTACCCCTGGCGATCGCAGTCCTTGAAACTCTTGATTAATGTATACTAGTCCAATGTGTTGTGCTGGCACTTGGCAAATATGCAAACAGTTACGACTGAGCAATTTCACTTCTGTTGAACCTTCAACTAACTCAGCCACTAAGTTAGGCTGTAATTGAGCATCAGCGCTAATATCGAGAATTTCCACTTCGACGCCTTGCCAAAATAGTTTGCGGCTAGTGGGCGGCAAAATAGAAATCACTTTTCCTCGATATCGGACAATTGCAACTTGTGAAGCCAGTAATTGCACGGTTTGACAGTAAGCAGCAATAAAATCGGGATGTTTTTCAATGAGTACATCTTCCAGGGGAAAGTCTGGGTTAGGGATAATCCGGATGAGAATTCGGACTGTAACATCTCTATCTACCGACCAAAAAGCATACTCTCCTGGTTCTAGAGGTCGCACAAAATTATTTTGCAGATATAGTAAACCAATCTCAGACTCCGAGATTTGAAACTTCTTCACTCCATTCAACGCAACTGAGCGCAACTGCTGTACAAAAGAACTAGGCAATTCCCAGCTTTCTTCTAAGTTGAATATATGAGACTCTACCTCAATAAAACCACGCCAAAAAGCAATCAATTTATTTGGTGCAACGCTTACCCAATTTTGACCGTAGCGGACTAACGCAACTTGATTGAATGCGGTTCTGATAATCAATAAGTGTTCTTGTAGTTCGGTTTCGTGATTTCGCAATAACAGTTCTAGGTTTTCAATCTGAGCTAGTGGCTGATTGAGGTCATAAATTTTTACTTGCCAATGCCGACCTAAATATGTATGTGTACCGGGTTGCAAAATTTTCTTAAAGTCACTGCGGTGATATAAGATGCCGATTTCGTTAGGTTTGATATAAAACGTTTCCCACATAGTGATTTGCATAAATAATTTGTGTGATAGTTTAAGTAAGCTAGACGATTGCAACTAGCTAAGAAGATTTGATCAACACATTTATAACCTTGCTTGAACTCAAATACCACCAGTGTCTCACGGCTTAACTACTGGAGTAGACAGAATTGATCTAGAGGTTCTTTAGGCTTTACAACCCTTTAAACCAAGGCTAAAAGATTAGTTTTAGCAGATTGTACTACTATATACTACAAAAGATTTGTTTACTCTGCCAGTGCAGGTTTTTACAGTTCCGGTGCGGACAAAAGCTTCTCCAAAGCTGGATTAAGATTGCTGTTACTTTTCCCAAATTGCTCAATGGCAATCTAAAAAAGATAACCGCGCTCAAATATGCCGTTCGCTTTGCCAATCCAGAATTCCCAAAGGAAAACCAGATGTAGAAAAAGGAAGGAACATACTCAAGTTAGGGAGAGATACAGTTGCACTAGCTCTTTTACTGTTATAAATACCTGCATGACAGAGTAGAAAAAACAAGAAGTTTTTTTTGATTGGGGTTTTTTGAACACCCAATACATTTGTGTAGCCATAAGGCTGCCTTGTCCCTAACAAGGTGCCCGTACCCAGGGCGAGGGTTTTTGGGTGAAAGTATAGGAATCGAACCTACCAATAATCGGCGATACACCGACCGCTCTACCAAATGAGCTAACTTTCATGGTGAAATAGTTGAAAGTACTGAGCGGTATATGCTATTACCAGAGGTTAGCGTACCAGTTGGGTATACAGAACCCAAACTACAGCTTTGTGACTTTGTTACTATCCCGCTTCAAATCTAGCACAGGAAAAAAGTTAAAAGGGTGAATTTCATTCGCACTGGCTATTCTTGGCTGAGGTACACCTAAATGAGTCTTTTTTAACAAAATAAGCAGCTTTAAAAACGTACTTCATCAGTTTGGGAGTCACCATATTTCTGCTTGATGCGTTCCACGCTTGATTTAAATTCTGCACCTTTGGTCGGGTTAATCATTGCTACATAATTGGCAAACCCGGTAATTGCGGCAATTAAATTAGTTGATTTTCCCCAAGTTTTTCCTGATAAACCTTCTTGTTCAATTTGATATAGAGTTGCACGAAAGGCTTTTAATGTTTTTTTAGATATATTTAATTGTGTATTTACAATAACACCTGTTACTTGTTGCTGCACTGATTTACCGAAAATTTTGGTTTTATTATTATTAACAGTAAAACCTTCACTATGAATAATAAATTTAGCGTTTTTAATCAAATTAGATATTTTAGGCGATGTATCTCCAAAAGCAGAAAATGTTAAATCGTCAGCGTACCGCGTATAGCAAAACCCAAGATTTTCAGCGATCGCAGCAAGACGACTATCGAGATTACAACAAACTAGATTAGAAATAGCAGGGCTTGCAGGGGAACCTTGAGGTAAGTGGCGGTTTTCTGAAGCTGTATTGTTAATTTGTCCATTTATTGCTATTTCAGCAGTCGTACAAATCAACCCGAAAATTGTCGCCGTAGGTTCTGAATAACCAAAGTCGGAAAATAATTCTTTGACACGTTTGTAAGAAATTGACTGAAAAAAATTCTGTAAATCAATATTGATTATTACATTTGCACCAACATGGAGTTTAGCATTGGTGACTATCGAACGATTTTTACAAAAGCCGTGCGCTGCATTGTGAATTTCTAATTTCTCTAAAACATTCTCTAAAATCCACCTTTGAGCAGCTTTCAGTTCGGGCTTTGGTGCAGAAATAATTCTGTCTCCACCGGTCTTTTTTGAGATTTTGAAAGAGAGGTAATGTCTAGTTTGGGATGTACTAGTTGTTAAAAAGTGCAGTTTTTCTAGGCTTATCCCCATCGCCAAGGCTATTTCTTCGGTAGTATTATATTCAGCTAAACCATGCGATGCCTGCGGCGGGCGTAGCCATCGCAAAAGTGCTAAATTATCAGTTTGCAACTTTTCTAGATTATTTTCAGCCGCTAATGGGGTAGTGGTTATATTTTTGCTGTACATAATACAAAATATTTTTTACTCTGCAAGTGCAAGTGTTTACAGTTTAGGTGTGGACAAAAGCTTCTCCAAAGCTGGATTAAGATTGCTGTTACTTTTCCAAAACTGCTCAATGACAATCTAGAAAAAGAGAACCGCGCTCAAATATACCGTTCGCTTGCCAATCCAAAATCCCGAAGGAAAACTAGATGTTGGCAACGAAGGGACATACTCAAGTTAGGGAAAAATGCAGTTGCGCTTGCTCCTTAACTGTGGCTACCGAACATCACCCTTACGAGTGATGACCGATAGCAAAACACTTACACCGCAGAGTTGAGAAAAGGAGGGGTCTGGAATCTGTTAAGATCCGTACCATATTGGCTACCTTTACAGGGTAGTGTCTTTTAACCCGGACAGGGTTGGGTGAAAGTATAGGAATCGAACCTACGACACATCGATTATGAGTCGATTGCTCTAACCAATTGAGCTAACTTCCTGGGGTTTGATACAGGAGTCGAACCTGTGACGCATCGATTATGAGTCGATCGCTCTAAACCAACTGAGCTAATCAAGCAATATAGTTTAAAGTACTCGGCGGTATACGCTTATGCAAAAGCTTGGCGCACCAGTTAGGCTTATGGAACCTAAACTATAGCTTTGTAACTTTTTGACTATCCCAGTTTAAATTTAGCACAGGAAAAACTATCTGTGGTAGCGGCACAGCAATGCTTGCGCGTGTCAAACGAAAGCCAGGGCGAATGGAATTCGCGGCTACACAAACAAAGTCCGCCTCCGCGGACTAAGGAAAAATTGAGTGTTTGAAACCCACGGAGGTGGGTTTTGCCTGTGTAGATGCGGTTTATAGGGAACTCCAAGAAATAAATTATCCAATATTGTGGGGTGGGCATCTTGCCATT
>NZ_CAWUDN010000091.1:0-32451 GCF_963920915.1 Nostoc sp. PCC 9305 | reverse complement strand
TCTGACTCATACTCTTGACAAAATCCCTAAGAGATCGAATGAAACAGCCCTGCTTTATAAGGGGGGATTAAGGGGGGTAATTCACTGAGGAGCGAAACGCAACCTACATTGGAGTTATTTTTTAGGCAAACCTACGCAGTATTGACACAGGTGGGATTTCGCTGATTCTACACATGGTCAGATGAAATATTTCCGCCAAGTTTCTTATCTTGGGATTACAGCTTAGAGTTGCTACTCCGTTCAGCTCAAAGATGGAAAAAACACCAGGAGTATAACTTGAGTCCTACTATGGATTTAAATTCTTTGTTGAATCTCAATACATTTATTGAATTATTACTGGGGATTAGTTTGAGCGCGGCGGCTGGCTTTCGAGTATTTGTACCACTGCTAGCATTGAGTGTGGCTTCAGTTTTTGGACATTTTGATTTGCCGACTAACTTCGATTGGCTGGAATCACCTCAAGCTGTAATTGTATTTGCTGCCGCTTGTTCGCTAGAAATTATCGGTTATTACATTCCTTGGTTGGATCATCTGCTGGATATTGTAGCCACACCTGCGGCATTTATCGCCGGGACAATTGTCACAGCATCCGTTGCTCCAGAGATGAATCCACTGGTGCAATGGACGTTAGCTTTAGTTGCTGGTGGTGGAACCGCAGGATTGACTCAGGGATTAACGAATATATTGCGGATAAGTTCTACTGGCGTTTCCGGTGGATTAACCAATCCAGTTGTGTCAACCATTGAGTTGCTCATTGCAATCGGACTGTCTGTGCTGGCGCTAGCTTTACCAGTGGTAGCAGGAGTGATTGTGATTGGTTTTTTAATAATAGCTATTCAAAGAATCTGGAGTTTCTTCTTGAATAAACCATCTTCTCAAATTAACGAAACCGTCTCTCCATCAAGAGAATTGGGATAAGTAGTTATGGATTGGTTTTATAGCTGCGACGTTGAATAGCCCATCGTAGACATCACAATTATAAAGCGATCATAGTTTTCGGGTGTGTTAGAGAATCGTAGGTTGGGTTGAGGAACGAAACCCAACATTTACAGTGGTTTTTGACGCTAACCCAAGCGTATTGATTTATTCAAATGCAAATACTTCGTCGTAAATATCATTTTCAGGGCTTACCCAATCCTGATAAGCCTGAGACTCAATAGCATGATTAACAGATTTTTCGCCATTCTTGAAAGAAAGAGCTAAATCAAGCAATGTTGATAACTGCTCATCATTCAGTTTTTCAATCAGACTTAGAAGTTCTTGACGAATATTCATGGAATTGCCGACTGCTAACTATATTCAATGTATGCCATAAAGCGATCGCCTGTAGTGTTGGTAGTGCCGCAGCTACGCCCGTCCTAGATATCGCAATTATAAAGCGATCGTGGTCGTAGTGGCGTGGCAAGGCTAAAATGTTGCAAAAAATTGTAGGTTGGGTGGAGGCTTTGCGTAACCCAACATATATCAGGATGTTGGGTTACGCTCCGCTCCACCCAACCTACGCCTAATGCACTTCGTGAATGAGTCTTTTAACTTCGTGAATGAGTCTTTGAACTCCGTGAACGAGTCTTTTATACTCGTTAACGAGTCTTTTATACTCGTTAACGAGTCTTTTATCTCCGTTAACGAGTCTTTTATCTCCGTTAACGAGTCTTTTAGCTCCGTTAATGAGTCTTTGAACTCCGTTAATGAGTCTTTGAACTCCGTTAATGAGTCTTTGAACTCCGTTAACGAGTCTTTGAACTCCGTTAACGAGTCTTTGAACTCCGTTAACGAGTCTTTTAGCTCCGTTAACGAGTCTTTTATACTCGTGAATGAGTGAATGTTATTGCGAGGGTAGCAATATCTACGACGGGTTACACCTACGCACTCTGCTAATTTAAACATTACAGCCATTTCTACGCAGATAGAACACATTAATCTAGCCGCACTCCCCATAACCTGCGATACACTAAGCTGGTAAATATCGCTACAGAGTTGGTGAGGTTTGCTGATGACAAACGAAGAACTGTTGCAAATTATTGAAAAAGCTGCCAGAGAAAAGGAAACGGTGCTAAACCTCAATCACACTCAACTCAGCAATCTGCCACCAGAAATCAGTCAACTCTCCAACTTGACAAAGCTAAACCTCGATAACAATCAACTCAGCAGCCTGCTACCAGAAATCAGCCAACTCTCCAACTTGACTCACCTATACCTCGATAAAAATCAACTCAGCAGCCTGCCGCCAGAAATCAGCCAACTCTCCAACTTGACTGAGCTATCCCTTGAGAACAATCAATTCAGCAGCCTGTCGCCAGAAATTAGCCAACTCTCCAACTTGATTGAGCTATCCCTCTCTGGTAATCAATTCAGCAGCCTGCCGCCAGGAATCAGCCAACTCTACAACTTGACATGGCTAAACCTCGATAACAATCAACTCAGCAGCCTGTCGCCAGAAATCAGCCAACTTTCCAACTTGACTGAGCTATTCCTCTGTGGTAATCAACTCAGCAGCCTACCGCCAGAAATCAGCCAACTCTCAAACTTGACTGACCTATTCCTCTCTGGTAATCAATTCAGCAGCCTACCGCCAGAAATCAGCCAACTCTCAAACTTAATATTGCTAGACCTCTCTTGTAATCAACTTAGCAGTCTACCGCCAGAAATCAGCCAACTCTCCAACTTGGAATGGCTAGACCTCCCTGGCAATCAACTTAGCAGTCTACCGCCAGAAATCAGCCAACTCTCAAACTTAATATGGCTAGACCTCTCTTACAATCAACTCAGCAGCCTGCCGCCAGAAATCAGCCAACTCTCAAACTTGACAAGCCTATCCCTCAAGAACAATCCACAATTAAGCTCGCCGCCGCCTGAAATTGTTGAGCAGGGAACGGAGGCAATTTTGACCTACCTTCGAGCTAGGTTAGAAGCTAAAGGATAATATCTTTCTAAGCTGCTAGTAGTTGGTGAAGAGAATGTGGGTAAAACATCATTAACAGCGCTACACGATGAAGACTTTGACACCCACCAATCCACTACCCACGGCATTGAAATTAAATAGCTTTTAACAGCACCATTGCAGGGATTATCAAGGTATATTTGACTAGAATTAAGGTATTATAGCGATTATTATTTAGATACCATAAGCGGTAGGGGTTTACAGAAGTGCGCCTCTACAACTGACACGCCAGTTTAGCTATAAATTAATATCTACCGTTTTACGGGTATTAGAAAAATGAAGTTTACAGACTGGGTGACTAGAGTGCTACTAATCTGGCTGATGTTCGCCACTCTAATTGTAGTGCTGCTAATTGGACGAGCAACAAAATTACACAACAATCCGACAACCTCCCGTGCAGCCAATCCACAGGTTACAGTTTTCAGTAAATATCCCCAGGCGCAATTTCAATCAGCGAAAGAGCCAGAGAAGAAATTTCAAAATGTTATCAAGTCCCCAGTCAAGACTAACCAGCCTCTAGCAAGGTACATAACCACTCAAGCTTTTGCACAGTATAGACCTAATTATCAAGTTGCTTCAGTTGACCCAAGTAACTATGGTGAACGTTACACCCAAGATGTTAATGGCATTCCTCTCAGCAACCAACCAATTATCGTCATCCATGAAACTGGTTATTCAGCTTCTAGCGCTATCAATTTCTTTCAAGTAGCTCATACTGATGAAGGTGTGCAAGCAAGTTACCACGCCTTAATCAAGTTAGACGGAACGGTAGTTTATCTAGTACCGCCAGACAAGCGGGCTTTTGGTGCAGCTAACTCAGTATTTGATGGTTCTCAGGGAGTGGAAACTGTGCAGACTAATCCGACTTTACCCGCGTCTGTGAATAATTTTGCTTATCACGTCTCTTTGGAAACACCGCCAGATGGTTATGACGCTAGTAGTCAACAAACCCATAGCGGCTACACGGAGGCTCAATATCATTCTCTTGCTTGGTTAATTGCTCAAAGTCAAGTTCCAGACGATCGCATCACTACGCACCATTTAGTAGACCGTTCTGGTAAAAAAGTTGACCCGATAAATTTTGATGGTCAGAAATTTCTCAGCTTGCTTAATACTTATCGTCAGGTTAGACCAATCTATCGAGTCAGCAAATAAATTATTCCATCTTGTGGGGTGAGCTGCCATATTTTGCCCTCACCCCCAGCCCCTCTCCCACACTTGCTATCCATTAGTCACATCTTTCTTTACAATCTTGAAACCTATGCTCTATAGCCGTCTTAGACACTGAATAGTTAGGCATACTTGACAAATTCGCTTTTAATATTCTCGCTAAAACTGCGTTTTTATTGAGAATAAACAACGAACCAATAAGGGTTATAAAAGCCTGAGTGAATACTCTCACGAATGTTAAGAAAGATCCGGGTAATGGATAGCCCACACTTGGGAGAGGGGAGCAAATTCTCTAGTTCCCCTTCTCCCAACATGGGAGAAGGGGTTAGGGGATGAGGGCTGCCTTTAATTTTAAATTGTTAACTTGCTCAAGAAGGCGCGATCGCGTCAAAATAAGAGTTAAGACGCTGTAATCTAACTTAACAATGACCATAACGCAGCTTGAGCAAATTTCCCCTCAACTAACACCGCCAAATGAGCGGGGATATGAATATGATTTGGTAATTGTCGGCGGTGGGATTATTGGGTTAACTCTAGCCTCTGCTTTAAAAGATTCTGGTTTGAGTATCTTGCTAATTGAGGCGAAAGTGGCATCAGCGGCGGTAGCCAAGGGACAAGCCTATGCAGTTCACAAACTTTCGTCGCTAATTTATCAAGGAATTGGCGTTTGGGACAAAATGTTGCCTCAAATTGCCAAGTATTGCCGAGTCCGTCTTTCAGATGCCGATCATCCCGATGTGGTGGAATTTACCACAGATGATATAAATACAGCAGAGTTGGGTTATGTGGCGGAACACCAAGCTCTGTTGCAGCCGTTGCAAGATTTCGTCCAAAATTGCCCCAATGTGACTTATTTGTGTCCGGCGGAAGTGGTAAATACACAATACCAGCAGAATATAGTCACAATCGAGATAAAAATTGCCGATCGCCTAAAGACAGTTCGCAGCAAATTAGTTGTAGCAGCAGATGGATCGCGATCGCCAATTCGCCAAGCTGCTGGAATCAAAACTTCGGGCTGGAAATATTGGCAATCTTGCATCGTCGCCTTTGTCAAACCAGAAAAGCCCCACAATAACACCGCTTACGAAAGATTTTGGTCTAGCGGCCCCTTTGCGATTTTACCTTTACCGGGGAACCGTTGCCGCATTGTCTGGACAGCCCCCCATGAAGAAGCAAAAGCTTTGTGTGCTTTAAATGACGAGCAATTTTTGGCAGAACTAACCCGTCGCTATGGCGATCAAATGGGGAAACTGGAATTACTAGGCGATCGCTTTGTTTTCCAGGTACAACTCATGCAAAGCGATCGCTACGTTCTCCCGCGACTGGCATTAATTGGTGATGCGGCACACAATTGCCATCCCGTTGGTGGACAAGGTTTAAATTTGGGCATTCGGGATGCAGCAGCTTTAGCGCAAGTAATTCAAGCAGCGCACAAGGCGGGTAAAGATATTGGCAATATTCAGATTCTCAAAGGTTATGAACGCTGGCGCAAGCTAGAGAATCTGACAATTTTAGGTTTCACCGATTTGTTAGATCGGATGTTTTCTAATAATTTCTTCCCTGTGGTGGTAGTTCGTCGCTTGGGTTTATGGTTCTTGCAGCGAGTACCGATATTAAAAGTATTTATGCTGAAATTGATGATTGGTTTAAAGGGGCGGACTCCAGAATTAGCAAAACGCTAAGGCTTGAGAATGTCATGGAGGAAGACAAAGAGAAAACCTCATAGACAAATCTATGTCCTGCAAAAAGAAACGATCGCGATCGCTGATACAGCCAATTTCAAGGAAAGTAAAACACACAACGATTCGCCTCAAAGCCGCGTATAAAGTCTGTCTGACTCCTGAATTCTGACTCCTGAATTCTGCTGTACTTTTTAAATTTGCAAAAAGTTAGCGATCGCTTGCGGTAATGGCAGAATAATTACAATCAACAAAGCCATTGCCAGTAACCCCCAAACGTCACGTTTGTTATCCAGTTCAGTGACATCATTCAGCGCAGGTTCATCAATCAACGGCATAAATAATAAAATAATCGCCCACACCAAAAATTCTTCCCGAACTAAAGAAAGTAACAGCAACAACACGCGAGCAATTTGACCAATTACGATCGCAGTTCGTTGTCCAAACATCGCATGGACAATGTGACCTCCATCTAATTGTCCCACAGGCATTAAATTTAACGCTGTGACAATTAGTCCTAAAAAACCTGCTACTGCAACTGGATGCAAATCGAGGGCTGATTTTGCTGTTAACTGACTTCCCAAAGCTAACTTCGAGAGTATAGCCAGTAAAATTGAATACTTGGGATTGAGAGCATCAGGATTTAAAAGTCGGGTTTTTTCAGTCAGCGAAACTATATCAGAATGAGCCAAACCCCATATTAGTAATGGCAAGGTAATAACAAAACCTGCAATTGGCCCAGCGATACTAATATCAAATAAAGCTTTGCGGTTAGGAATGGGGCTACGCATCTGAATAAATGCCCCAAAAGTTCCCAAGAAGAAAGGCACGGGAATAAAGTAAGGCAACGTCGAGCGAATCTTGTAGAATTTAGCTGTCAAATAATGCCCAAGTTCGTGAGTACCCAAAATAGCCATCAGCCCTAAAGCATAAGGCAATCCCTTGAATAGGACATCTGGGTTAGATAGAAGCTTGAACAAAGATCCAATTTGCCAGATAGGCGGCAGAGTAACACCAGCATTTTCCACTCCCACCAAGGTAGTAGTGATCAAAGTAGCTGCTAGCAGCATCAGCGCTAATCCTGGTCGAGTTAAGCGTTCTTGGTCGCGTCGTGGTGTATTTCTCTCTTTAGCAGCTTGAACGTTAGGAACCAACACAAAGAAAGGTTTCTCATTTAAACCTTCTTGAAAAATCAGCAAGAAGCGATCGCCAAATTGTGCTTCAATATTAGTTTTAATCTGCTGGTAAGCGTTGCTGGCTTGAGTTCGCAACTGACCCCGGCAAATCACAGATTGTGGACGATACTCAATATTTTGAACGTAGTATACAGACCAAGGAAAACAATTTCGTAGTTGAGTTTCTTCGGCTGGTTCAATGGGACGCACTATTGGTTCTGGGGTAGGCTGGATAGTCGGTTGTGATTCTGAGGCTGGGGTTTGGGCTTCGGTCTGTGTATCTCTTGGTACTTGACGCCCCCATTGAAACAACATCCAGTACAAGACTGTGCAGACAAATACCGACCAGAGGATCAGCCCTGGTGGTGGAGGTTGTTTCGCCCCGTAGATTAGCGTCCATCCACTCAACAGCAATGCTGGTGTCATTAAAACCAGCCACAACAACCATACTGGTGTGCGGGTAATGAGAGCAACACTGCGCTGCACCATTAGATAAGTAGCTAGCCCCAGCAGGAGGATAAACAGAAACCAAAATGCCATGTTCTCTTCAGTAATTTTGACAAAACGCCCCACCAGTAGCTTCAGCACCATAGCATTAACTACAAGGCAGACCTCAAATCCCAATTTTCTTCACAATGGTTAACAGTGCTGGTTAATGCTCAAGTTGCAATTCTTGAGAATTTCCGTACTGTAATCAAATTGTCCACAACTCCTCAGTTTCGGTTCTTTGATTATGTGCCCTTTACCTCAACAGCCAAGTCATACAACTAAGCCACCACGGGCTGTCTTCCCGGACGAAGTACTCAGCGGAGGTTCTCTGCAATCGGACTTCGCACAAGAGAGCATTTTTGCTTTTCCACCCAATCGGGACACATTAGGGGGAACCTCTTATTTTATTGTAAGAAATGAAGGCAATATCCTCATAGATTGCCCTGCACTAGAAAAAACAAATCAAGATTTTTTAGCAGCACATGGAGGCGTGCGTTGGTTATTTATCACCCATCGCGGCGCCATTGGCAAGACTGCTGAATTTCAGCAAGACTTTGGCTGCGAGGTGCTGATTCAAGAGCAAGAAGCATATTTATTACCAGGCTTAACAGTAACTACCTTTAAACAAGAATTTACTCTTGATGCAGCTACACAAGCGATTTGGACACCAGGACATTCTCCCGGCTCATCTTGTCTCTACTACAGTGAATTTGGAGGTATATTATTTTCTGGTCGTCATTTACTCCCTAACCAGCACGGTCAAGCAGTACCATTACGGACAGCTAAAACCTTTCACTGGCCAAGACAAATTCAGAGCATTCGATTATTGTTAGAACGTTTTACACCAGAAACTCTCAAGTATATTTGTCCTGGAGCTAATACAGGCTTTCTTAGAGGTAAGCGATTCATAGATCGAGCTTATCAACACCTCACCTCTCTGGATTTACCAACTTTGCTGGGGATACAACCATTTTAGAGGCAGCATGGCTGTTGAGAACCGCAAGGATGAAATTTGGTCAATATTATTACAGCACAGCAGTTTTCATGTATTTGAATCATACCTGAATGGCACTAAGTTAAGATATAGCCCTTGCCCTAACTGGTTCCCAGCCTCCAGGCTGGGAATCCATCCTGGGAGGCTCTGCCTCTGGGAACACATTCCCAGTCTTCAGACTGGAAACGAGACAATATCTAAAAGCTTGTTTTAGGCTGGCTTTCACGTTAAGTTGACACCAATGCAAGGCCTTGCGCTCCTGCTAATCAAGATTTAAGTTAAGCGTGAGTGCAAGGCTACAATAACTCGGTGATGGAAAATAACCGTTGTCGGTCTATTTGCTGAAGCTTGATTTTTTCAGCGTAAAAAGCCTGATAATAATATTGATACCGCTCTGGTTCCGCTTCTGGATCGGTTTGTTGCCATAGTTCCAAAAAGTGACGATAGCGTTTTTCAAGCATCACTAAATCCATACAAGCGATCGCAGCTTGAACTACTTGCGGAGTCCGCAGTATTTCTTTCTGGTTTTTTTCATCCACATGAAATAAATGGGAAATTAACCCAATTTCGCTGTCAAATTCTAAGAACCGATCTTGGAGACGGGAAATTAAATTTGGTAGAGACGAAAAATTTTGCGTCTCTCCATCACCGGATGAAATTTCTAAAATCTGTTGCCATAAAAATCGGTGATGAGAAAGACTAAATTGCAAATCTCGCTCCTCAAGTTCGTCAACAATCATTTGACGCTGTTCGGGACAATGCAAGTAAATTCTCAATAATAATGCCTCTGCGTGTTCTAAAAGGCTACGTTCTATCGGGAGTGGGGAGTTGGGACTTGTACTGAGCGTAGCCGAAGTAATGGAGAGTGGGGATTTGCCACTTCCCCATGCTTTCTTCGCTGATACGGGCTTAGAATATGTCGCCGCAGCTGGAGCAATTTGAGTTAGCAGATTTTCGACTCTTAGGGGTATAAGTCTGGTATCTCCTAAGCTGAGTATTTCTGCACAGTAAGAAACGTAATAGTTGCGTGTATCGCTGTTAGCTATATTTTTAAGTAATTTGACTATTTGCTGAGTTACTTGCTGAAAATCAGTAGCCTGTTTTAAGTCTCGGTCTTGAATAATTTGTTGAATCTGCCAGTCTAGCCAAAGTGGCGCATTTTTTAGCAATTCTCCATAATCTTCTGGAGTGTGGCTATGCAAGTATTCATCAGCATCTTTACCATCGGGTAAATTGAGAATTTTTAGTTGAACTTCGCCCTTGTATGCCAGTTCGGCAATTTCACCAATCGCCCGTTCGGTTGCATTGGTTCCGGCTTTATCAGCATCAAAGTTGAGTACTAATTGTTTCGATTCGGTATAGCGTAATATTAACCGGACTTGTTCTAAGCTTAAAGCTGTACCGAGTGAGGCAATGGCGTTATTAATACCAGTAGCGTGGAGAGCGATCGCATCAAAATATCCCTCTACCACCACGGCTCGATCGAGTTTAGAAATTCCATCTTTGGCTCGATCGAGGGCAAATAAGGTTTTACCTTTACTAAAAAGTTCGGTTTCGGGTGAATTCAGATATTTAGGTTGTTCATCAGTGAGAGTTCTCCCACCAAAGGCAATAACGCGCCCTTGGACATCGCGGATGGGAATCATCAAGCGATCGCGAAATACATCATAATACCCACCCCCTTCTCGGCGTGGCTTAATCAATCCCGCTTTTTCCAGTATTTGCACTGGGTAATGTTTATCTTCCACTAAATAACGATAGAGAGTTTCCCAACCTGCGGGGGCAAAACCTAAACCAAATTGCTGTATAGTTTCTTCTTTAAGTTGGCGGTTAGATTGCAAATATTGAAGTGCTTTTTGCCCTTGGGATTGTCTCAAGGCGTGTTGATAAAACTGTGCTGAAGAAGCCAGAACTTCATATAACTGCTCGCGCAAAGATAGCTGACGCTGTAATTCTTGGCGTTGTTCGGGTTCGAGAGTTTGCACGGGTACTTGGTAACGCCGTGCTAAATCCAGTACCACATCAGCAAAAGAACGCTTTCCCAACTCCATGACAAATTTAATAGCATTTCCCCCAGCTTGACAGCCAAAGCAATAGTACATTTGCTTGGTTTGACTAACGGTGAAACTGGGAGATTTCTCGTCATGAAAAGGGCACAAACCGACGAAATCCTTTCCTCGTTTGCGTAAAACTACGTATTCCGAGACGACATCTACAATATCAGCCCGTAGTTTAACTTCCTCAATTGTGTCTGGGTGCAAGCGGGGGATTTGCATATATTAGTCATTAGTCATTGGTCATTAGTCATTGGTCATTAACTTTGGAGAAATAACAAAGGATAAATGACTTTTGGCTTCTGATGGCTATTATATTCTTGTTGCTAGACCAAGAATGATGTATAGAATTGCTTAGACTTAATTTTATCAGAGGAAATACTGAAAATGGGGCGTATTTTTATATCAGCAGCTCATGGAGGCAAAGAAGCGGGAGGAATAGATCAAGGTGCGATCGCAGGTGGTACAAGTGAAGCAAAAGAAATGATTTTGCTGCGGGATTTGATTGTTACGGAACTGAGAGCGCGGAGTTTGGAAATTTTGGCGGTTCCTGATGACTTGAGCGCCGCCCAAACTATCACCTGGATCAATTCTCGCGGTCGCCGGGGTGATGTCGCCCTAGAAATTGCAGCTAATGCGGCTAGCAGCCCTTCTGTGCGTGGGGCTAGCATTTTCTACATTGCTAATAATAGCGATCGCAAGAGCAATGCCGAACAGTTGCTAGTGGGATTGTTGCGCCGCGTACCCCAATTACCAAATCGGGGAGTCAAGCCAGATACAGATAGTGGATTGGGTAGTTTAGCATTCTGTCGTCAGACAACGCTGCCAGCTTTGGTGATGCAAGTGGGGTTTCTCAGCAATCCAGAGGATCGGGCTTTGCTGCAAACTCGTCGCCGCGATTTTGCTTTAGGAATTGTCGATGGATTGGTAACTTGGAGTCGTGTAATTGACCCCACTCCTGGAACTCCAGTAGAAGCAAATTATCCACCTATTAATATTAATATTAATGGACAAAGTTACACAGAACAAGGAGTTTTAGTTAATGGTAATGCTTACATCCCCATTGATTTAGTAGACCTTCTACGAATTGACCTTTCAAAAGCAGCTAATGTCAATAAAATTACCTATCACAAAATAGTTTATGTCAAAGCGATCGAGCTGCGAGATTTTAATGTTGCAGTTAATTGGGATGCGGCAACGCGTACTGTCAGCTTGCGCTCGAATTTGATGGTTTGCCCTGGTCAATTTTCGCGGGTGATGTCGAACGGGAATACTTCCGAAGTACAGTTACAATTATTTCTCAGAAACAATAATGAAAATGCCTTAACAAAGTTTCCTGATATCCCAAAACTGTATCGGGAAGAAGCAGGTATAGAAGGAGTGAACTATGATATTGCCTTTTGCCAAATGTGTGTAGAAACGGGATTTTTACGGTTTGGTGGTGATATTAAACCTGAGCAAAATAACTTTGCAGGCTTAGGTGCGATCGGTGGCGGTTCGGAGGCTGCATCTTTTCCAAGTGCCAGAATTGGAGTCAGGGCGCACATCCAACATTTGAAAGCTTACGCCAGTTTAGAACCTTTGGTACAAGAAGTCGTAGATCCAAGGTTTCGTTTTGTCACACGCGGGATTGCGCCATTAATCGATCAGCTATCAGGGCGGTGGTCAGCAGATTTGGATTATAGTACAAAGATTTCAGCAATGCTCAAACGATTATATGAATCAGCAGGACTTCTTTGAGTCAGGAAAGGAAAATTACTCAGGTTCTGCACAGTGCGATCGCCTATGGTGGGCGGAACGCGATCGCAAACACGATCTGCTTCAGCTGTTTTTGATTAACCGTTGATTCCACAAACTTAGTTGCAATAGCTTCACCATTTCGCCAACGTTCTTCATAGTTGGGGATATATAGCAAATTTCAACGTTGTGAGATACAGAAATACTCCAGCCGCATATTGCTGTAAACATTGGTTTACTTTTTGCCAGTCAAAACGATCAAGCATTAACCATTGGCGTAGTTCGTATATCTCTTCAATATTGTCAGGAGTATCACCTTAGTCCGTAATTTAACTGCACAAGTTTGCTATGTATTTTACTGAGTATTTCTGCTTTGATTCCAGCAGTCTAAAAATATAGTTTGGTGAACAAGTTGCTACCCATCCTTTGGTTCGCACTCACCCGAATACTGGCAAGAAAATTCTCTTCTTAAATGCTGCTAGCGAGGTAGATATAGTCCTGAAGCGAACCGCACAGCAGCAGAATGCTGAAGAGGTGACAAAGCAGACTGGATAAAAGCGATCGCTTTTAGCCCAGACGGCAAAACTCTCTTCACCTCAGTGGTAGCCAGGATGAAGCCATTAACTGTTGGGATCTTGCTATAGGGAAATGTTAGACAATTTTGCGGCCAACCCGTCCCAATAAAGGCGCGATCTTTACAGACGTTAAAGGGTTGACTGAGGCAGAAATCTTAACTTTAAAAGCTTTAGAGGCGGTAGAGGTGAATTCAAGTTGTTCAATGGCTGTCAACTTTCGCTAAATTGGAAAAAGGAAAACTCAAGGGAATTTTAAATGTCAGCACAATTGTTACTGGTGGATGATGAACCAGGGATACGGGAAGCCGTGAAAGACTATTTGCAAGAGAGCGGTTTCAGCGTTCAAGTCGCCAGTAACGCCCTTGAAGGTTGGGAATGGATGCAGATGAATACACCTGACTTAGTGATTTCCGATGTGATGATGCCTCAAGTGGATGGCTATCAGTTCCTGAAGCAACTACGGGAAGACCCCCGTTTCCAAGCACTACCGGTAGTATTTTTAACTGCTAAAGGTATGACAGGCGATCGCATTCAAGGTTATCACGCTGGTGTTGATGCCTATCTACCCAAACCCTTCGATCCAGACGAGTTAGTGGCTATAGTCGAAAATTTGCTAGCCCGTCGCGCTGCTAAGGCTGCGAGTACGGGAGATGACGCTGAAACCCCCGATCTTGCTGAACTAGCCAATCAGATTGCCCAAATAAAGGCATTGTTAACTCAAAGAAATGCCATTTCCCAATCGCCAGCCCCTTTTAAAATTGATTTGACTCCCAGAGAACAAAGTGTTTTAAATTTGGTCGCAGAAGGGTTGATGAACAAAGAAATCGCCCGTCGCTTAGAAACCAGCGTCCGTAATGTAGAAAAATACGTCAGCCGTTTGTTTAGTAAAACCGGTACCAATAGCCGTACAGAGTTAGTTCGTTTTGCTCTCGAACACGGCCTTGCTAAATAGGCATTGGGAATTGGGCACAAGGGGCAGAGGTGCGGAGGGACAGAGGGGAAAGACTTAGTGCTACTTCTCCTCTGCTCCCCTGCTCCCCTGCTCTTGCGTAATCGGTAATAGCTAACTGGCTGCTAAACCATGACCTACTACCAGTAATAGATAAAACATAAGTATTTCTGCAAATCAGGCACTTAGCTTAAGCAAAAAGCTAAAATAAAGGTTATTTATTTTACTTTTGTCCTTTAGATTTTCATTTGATTTGCGCCTGTTATCCGATTCCCCATCTGTAAAGACACAGGGTTTTATTATTCTGCAATGTTTTGATAAAAACTCGGTAAAATGCACCCGGCTGAATTTGCTTTCAGATTCTACCAGTACCCTTTGCTACAAAGTTTTTAATAGCGGAAACTGTTCCTGGGACTTTGTGCTGCTAAATAAGACTTTCACAAGGTAGAAATCAAAATATTTGATGAAATCTACTGACTGCTTAGTTTTTATGGCAACGGGGGTATGGGATCAACATTTGATTTGATGCCCAATTCACGTTTTTCATTACTTAAATTACACCTTTAGGTTGGAGAATTTTCCGCTACATTACGCAAGCGCATTAGCTGACGCCGCATTTGAGGCGAGGCTTTAAACTCAGATACTTCCTGGGCTTTAACGGACGCTTGGAGCGTTTCTAGAAAGTCATCAGAACCTTCGGTTAAAGCATCAAGTAGCACCTGTAAGAGTTGCTCGCGATCGCTCAATAGACTCTTTTCCTCAATCAACCGGAATTTGAGATGTATTTCACACTCATAAACACCTACTTCGAGATTATTTATCTGGCGTGGTAATGCTTTGGAGTTCATAACTATTGAGATTCCTTTACTTGGTTGTCATGAGGGTAAGGAGGTAGATGTCCAGCAAAATTCTTTATATCTCTTTTGAATCCAAAGTGCTTGAATTAAGAATTTTTCTTCATCAATCACCTTTGTATTCCATTTCACTCTCCTGTGGTGTATTTTCAAGCTAGATTTTCAGTGTGTAGATTTTGACGTTTTTGTGCCAGATGTAGCTTATGGTAAGCCATAACTATTATTCAGTTTTTAAGATTCTACACAATAAAGTTTCTGTAAGAAGTTGTTCAACCTTTTTAAAGGTTTTTACATCAACTTTATGTGAACGTCAATAACAGTTTGACTTGTTACTCTAATTTTGGTGTTTATACGTAAGTAAAACCGCTTAACTTTTTTGAGTTTCTTAAAGCCAGCAGTCGATGTAGCGCTATTGCGTGAAATTACTTGATGTACGTTTTTTGCGATAAAAAATTCAGGATAAATTGCTCGGCATAATTATTAATGTCAAAACTTTTGTTCTCCATAAAAAAAGTACACAGATCAAATTATTCCTGCTGAGTGCCTTATCCTACCGTCTTTTAGACTTAATCAAGCCCAAAAATCTTAGCAGTAAGTCAGATTCGTAGACTAAATGAAAATACTCTATCAATTAATTTTTACAGAAAAATAATTCGACTACTGTCAGTACTAGCAGTTAAATATATCTTCAACTCATAACAGTAGTAGCAAACTCATCAGTAAAGGTGATATTTTTACTTATGACCATTCAATGTACCCTTTGAAAACAGCATTCAAAGCTTTTAAATTGAAAGCATTCAAGCTCGGATATAACGTCTACAATAATTTCAGTGTAATCCACGCAAATCTTACACCTTTTTATGGATAACCCGATGCTGCTCAAGTCCACAACCCGGCACATCCGCATTTTTGCAGGTGAAATTGACCGGGATGGCGATCTAGTTCCTAGTCAACAAGTCTTAACCTTAGATGTTGACCCAGATAACGAATTTAATTGGAATGAAGATGCACTGCAAAAAATTTATCGAAAATTTGATGAACTAGTAGAAGCATCTAGTGGCGCAGACCTCACGGACTACAACTTGCGCCGTGTGGGGTCAGACTTAGAACATTATCTGCGATCGCTTCTGCAACTCGGCGAAGTCAGCTACAATCTTTCTGCCCGTGTTACTAATTACAGCATGGGAGTCCCTCAAGTTGCCATTGACGACAAACAATAAGCCAATGAGTTGGTAGCGGGCTGCCCAAACCCTTCTGTACAAAGAGTGCTGAGTTAAAAGTGTTTCGGCTTAGAGTGGAAAAATTCATAAGTCTACTTCTTAACTCAGCACTGGCTAACCCCGCCGCTGCCACTAACAGCAGTTCTCAAGAGATTCTTAGAGTCACTGCATTTATCAGGTACTTTTGCCAAAATTAATATTTGCTATTCTTAATTCTTAAATTAAAGTTAATTCTTGCTATCCTACTTATAAACTAAATAAATACCAATATTCTCTGTCTGTTAATGATGGGGTAATTTCGCAAAAACAAATCGCGCAGTTATGCTTGGGTTATGCTGTGGTGACAGGGTTGGAGTTAGTTGCTTTGGCGATGGAGAGTCACAGGGCAATAGAAGCTATGATTAGGCTGTAGGGTTGAGTTAGGAGCGTATTTTTTGGATTCGGATAAAGTATTAGCACCTGCTGATATCCGCCAGCTAAAATCATCATCTAAAGTCTGGGTATGTCAAGTTTAAGAAAGATGAGCGGTCTAGATTGTCCCTACTAATGCTATTAAAGAAATTGCCAATCGCTGATCGGTGCGAAAACTATGGAAAATGACGCGGCAACGCTCTACTGTCCAAACGAAAATTGTCAGGCTGCCAACCCCCTGACTCACAAGTTTTGCCAGCGATGTTCGACGCCTCTACCCAAAAATTATCTCTGGGCTGTGGTAGATAGCCCAAGCGTGGGTAGCCCTGGAGAAATATTAGCCGATCGCTATTTAATCCTTGATAAATTTCTTCTTTTAGATACGAAGCCTGGTTTATTAGCGCTAACGCCTGAGTTAGATAATTTGCAGCCTCTAAAAGCGTACCTGAGACTGATTCCTTACCGTCTACACGTACCGCAGGTATATGGAGTGCTTTTTGTTGCTGACGGGTCTTCCCACCGAGAAATATTACTCTTAGAAAAACCGCCACTATTAGTAGATGACACTATCCAACAAGTACATTTGGGCAGCGAGTTAACCACCGCTTGGCGTGATGCAACATCGATGCGCCAACTAAATTGGTTATGGCAAATAGCTCATCTGTGGCAACCTCTAGTAAGTGAAGGTGTCGCTTCTAGCTTACTTGACTCTGATGTATTACGGGTAGAAGGATCGTTAGTCCGGTTGTTAGAATTGCGTTTTGACAGCGCCACATCACCAGAATTACCCCAATTAGGTGAATTTTGGCAGCAGTTGGTCAGCACTGCCAAACCAGCGATCGCGGAATTTGTCAATCGCATTAGCCTGGCTTTAATTCAGGGAGAGATTAATTCCACCGATCAATTAATCGGAGTTTTAGATCGGGGACTGGCTGGGTTAGGGCGATCGCAAACACCCACGATCCAAATTATCACCAAAACCGACACCGGGCCCAGTCGTCAACGTAACGAAGATGCCTGTAGTCCCCCCAGTGGAACTCCAGTGAGCAAACCACCCCAGCCAACAGCCTTAGCAATTGTCTGTGATGGCATCGGTGGACACGAGGGTGGCAATGTCGCCTCAAATTTAGCCATTGAAACCATCCAACAGCAGGTACAGCAACTAACAAAGGTTCCTTACGACCACATAGACCCTGAAATGCTGCTGAATGACCTAGATAAGGCAGTAGCAATGGCCAATGACAAAATTAGTCAACGCAATGACAGTGAAAATCGCCAAGGGCGTCAACGCATGGGCACGACTTTAGTCATGGCATTGCCTGTTGCTCATGAAATGTACATTACCCACGTCGGCGATAGTCGTGCCTACTGGATTACACGCCACGGCTGTTATCAAGTTACCCTTGATGATGATGTCGCCTCCCGCGAAGTGCGACTAGGTTATGCCATTTACCGCGAGGCAGTACAACAGAGTGCCGCTGGCTCTCTCGTCCAAGCTTTGGGGATGGGTTCTAGCACTTCATTGCATCCCACATCGGGACGGTTTATGCTCGATGAAGATGCTGTTTTCCTGCTCACATCCGATGGTTTGAGTGACTTCGATCGGGTAGAAGAGTACTGGGAAACAGAAATCTTGCCGATTTTAGCTGGAGAAGCAAATATAGCAACTGTTGCCGATCGATTAGTCGAAATTGCTAATACTAAAAATGGACACGATAATGTCACCGTCGCTTTAGTTCACTATCAAGTCCAATATTGGGAACCAGAAATCACCATCCAAGCAGTGATTCCCCAGAGTTATTCTGCCAAAACTGTTGATTTAGCATCCAGAGGAACAGATGCGACAGTTTTAGGCAGCCCAAACCACAAAACTCAGGTGATTCCAGACACTGAGCCTGCTAAATCTCGCCAATTCCCCCTACAGTGGATAGTTCCATTAATATTTGTGCTAGCAGCAGGTTTTTTAGGATTGTTCGTCAGGCAACTGCGAGGAACCTCTCCAATTTTTTCCAATCCATTACAGACTCAAAATCCTACCATCGAAGCGACACCTACACTGCGATCGCTGGCTAATCTTTCTCCTGGTTGGGTAATTAAAACTAATAATGACATCTCCTTGGGAAACAACCAATCACTTCCCCGTGGGACTTTTTTAGAAGTTATGGAGAAAAAATCAAATCCAAATCCTGCTTCTGGGAGTTTTTTGGTGTCTATGCGAGTCTGTGCTAATAAAAGTACACAAATTCCAGCTAATACTAATAATCCTGCTGTAACTACCTCAGTTCCACCAAATTCAAAACCTTTGCCAGCAACAGTATTGCTAAACTCCTCCCAAGTCAACCGTTTTGGCATTGTTTTACAATCAGACGCACCAAATCCATGTAGAACTGTCACGCAACCGCCAGTTACCGAACCATCTGACACCAGTCCAACTTAATCAAATACTCGATAAACTGGTAAAAACCTGGAATAATAACAGGTAACAATCAGAGTAAAAAACTTGCAAGGTAAAAAAAGTAGAAAATTTTTACCTTGGAGAATTGTTATCAAAACAGAATTTAGGAGTCAGGAGTCAAAATGGGCTAAACGCCCCGCTACCGCTAACAGAATGAATTATGTACTACTAGTGGATGAATAACAAAGTTCAAAACTGCCACCATATCTCTAATTTGGTGTAACACAATTAATGTCAGGTTTAAATCCCTTACTCATTTATTCTGAATTCCGAATTCTGGCGTATCTGTTTTCTTCTTCTCTTGAAATTATTTTTTTAGCTTTTAGTTTAATGAATCCATGCCATCCCTGAATTTGGCGATCGCCCGTCTCTTAAACACTGGCACTGACAACTTCGCCATTTGGGTGGTCAAGGCTCCGTATCCCAGTGGCTACGTTTTACGTGACTGTGTATGGCCTGTTGAACTCACTCAAGTGTGGCACGAATGGCAGCAGATGTTTGCTGGTCATGGTCGCCTAGATATTTCTCCAAACTCAACATCTCAAAAGAGCAACCCATTCCCCATAGATTGGATTTCACCCCCTTCAGGTCAACCTACTGGTCCCTACAGCAGTCGTCTGATGCAATACTTGGGAATGAATTTATGGCGCTGGGTATTTGACGGGCAAATTCTTGGTAGTCTAGAACGCAGTCGCGGTATTGCTATGGGTCAGCATACACGTTTGCGCTTTCGACTAGAAATTCGCGACCCGGATCTGATCGCTTTCCCTTGGGAAATTATGCAGCGTGAGCCTGGTCAATCGGCGATGTCTCTCTCACAAGATTTACTATTTAGTCGCACCAGTACTGAAGTTGAACCTTTACCGCATTTGCGAACTGACCAAGCTTTAAGTATCTTGCTAGTTTTAGGTCATGATGACAAGCTACAACTAGAACAAGAAGCGGCTATCTTACAGCAAGCTCTTGTAGATACGCCTGGTAATTCCCAAAGATATGCACCTTGTGTAGTAAATCAACTCATTCAACCAACTCCACAACAGTTGATTGATGAATTAGAAACCAAAGAATACAATGTTTTCTTTTACGCTGGACATGGTTTGCCAGACCCAGACGGAGGGTTACTGTTTTTGCGACCAGATATGCCTCTCAATGGCATAGAATTGGCGCAAGCATTGACCCGTACAGGTGTGAAATTAGCGGTTTTTAACGCCTGTTGGGGCGCACAACCAGCTGCGATCAATCATCAAGCTATCCCTGCCAGTAGTCTAGCAGAAGTCTTGATTCGTCATGGTGTGCCTGCGGTTTTGGGGATGCGCGATGAAATCGCTGACCATGAAAGCCACAGTTTTATTCAAGCCTTTACCGAAGCTTTGCGATCGCACAAGCCAATTGATGAAGCCGTAGCACAGGCTAGGCAAGAGTTGTTAACACTGTATAAATTTAATCAACCTGCTTGGACTTTGCCTGTTCTCTACCTGCATCCAGATTTTAATGGCGAACTGATTAAAAATCTGGATGAAGGTATTACCGAACTTCCAGATACAGCCATTCCTGAGGTCGGTTCCTCGCTTCCGACTGCAAGTTTACGATCGCTGACTCCAAAAGGTAAAACCTGGCTACTGCGTTATGGAGTTACCCGCATCGGCCGCACGAAAGATAATGATATTGTTATCCCCGAACCATCTGTATCCAAACGCCACGCCGAAATCTTCTGCCGCAACACTCTTACAGATGCTACACTAATGCGAACTTATTACTTGCAAGATTTTTCCACCTATGGGACAACCTGGTTTTTAGGCCCTAATGGCTGGCAACAAATCCTCCGAGAGGAAGTCCCTTTGAAATCGGGGATGCAGTTAAAGTTTGGAAGTGCTAGAGGGGAAACCTGGGAGTTTGTGATTGAAGACTCCTAGCGGAGCTATTGCATAAATGAATTTGAGTCTTTAGGATTAGCTTTTAAAATCTGTTTTTTTTGGAGAAAAAATCAACATTTTTTGCGGAAATCTCCTCTTAGAACTTGTAGCTGTCAATACCACCAAATAATCATGAGGTAAGAAAATATGGCTCACAAAATTAATGGCTCAGACACTTTCTCATCTTTGCCATCTCAAGTAGATTTAGAGTTATTAGAAGCGTTACTAGAACCAGAGGATACTAACTATCCCTGGAATCCAGGTGACGAGGAATCAGAAGCTTATTTTCAAGAACTGGAACAACAGTTCGGAATGGAAGATTTGCTTGATGAAGAACTAATGAGGCGATCGCAAGATTTTTACGGACATCTAGATACACTTTGGTCTAGTATTACTCCTACATCCGAGCACAATGATAACCGACAACAGGCAGTAGTGCTTAACCTTCAAGAAACATTACGTATGAATTTTTCTGCCTGTGTCCCCCAAATATTGCTCAACACCATCGCTAGCAAAGCTGCTGAGA
The DNA here is from genome assembly GCF_963920915.1 of Nostoc sp. PCC 9305. Classification (NCBI taxonomy): domain Bacteria; kingdom Bacillati; phylum Cyanobacteriota; class Cyanophyceae; order Nostocales; family Nostocaceae; genus Nostoc; species Nostoc sp. PCC 9305. Next base: position 11,309 of record NZ_CAWUDN010000091.1, on the reverse strand, counting down.
TATTTGCTGCTCGCCAATTAATCAGTGAGCAACTAGTTGAGTGCGTTCAGACAGTGCTACCAGCTTGGGGAACAGAGGATCTGATCGTTTTGGCTCGTCCTTTTGCTTACGCTATGCGAAGTAGCGAATCGCATAATGCAGCATCTGCACTCAGTAATCTTCAAAATAGCGAGTGGACAGCTTTATCAGAAGTAGATAAAGCAAAGGTTAGTTTAGCGATCGCTTCTTATGCTTTTACTGAACTTAACAAGTCTCAGTCTGAAGTATGAATGGCGAGTAGGGAGTAGGGGATAGGAAAAGTTTTCATTATGCTTTCATTATGCATTGTGTTCGTGTAACCCGCGCTTTGCTGTTTACTCTGTTTTGAGGTGTCTTTTGCAAAGATGTTGGTTTGCCTTACGCAAAGGAATAGTCGAAAATCAAGACTTTGTGCAAGAAGTTTAATGATTTTTATTTTTGTAAGTATATTTGCTCCACCATAGGTTAACAGTACGCTGATTTTCAAATTAGGCCATCTATCCCAAGAGGTAAATACTCAAGCATTGGTTGTTCTCTCCCATCTCCCCCTGCTCCTCGGTTACAGAGGACTTGCCTGGACTTGTGCCGAGGTAGCGAAGTCAAAAGGAGCCGAAGTGCTGCTGCCCTGCTCTCTCTATTTTGGGCCAAGAAATCGGGTAGCAAAATTTTGCGATCGCGTCGGTGACAGCGCCCGTGCCTTGAGAATTGCCGCCATCAGAAAGGCGTAAGATAACACTCCAACAACTACCAACAGCAAGGCATTGATTGATCCTGTAGCATTCCAGAGAGCGTGGAGCGCAGAGGCGCTCAGATAACCAATAGACAGAATTTGCCAACTTCTACTAGGTTTGAGGACAGCCAACCCGATAAAATAACCCAAGTAGCCACTATAAGCCATGTGTCCAGCTACAGAGCCTAAAATTCGCGGAATTAGCAGTTGTAAACCTGCCAGTTGACCAGCAGCCCCTATACCCACCTGTTGCGTGACATTTTGAGTGATATCAGGCACATACTGACCGAGAGTTTCCAAAAGAGTAAAGCCAACGGCAGAAGCCGTTCCCAGGAGAATACCATCTAGAGGTTCCCAGATGCCGATACGTTCTCGCCAAGGTGAAGACAACATTCTACCGATGGCAAAAGCTGCTAGTACAGGTAATGCCTTGAGTAATTCCTCCATCAACCCAGCGCCAAAAAACATCCGCACCAGCAACTCTGTGAAGGTGATAGATTCTTGGGGTGTGGGCAAGCTTCCAGGCAGGATGCCACGAAATACGAAAATAAATAGATCCAACAGCGGACTGAGCAAAATCAGGATTGTACCCAATGACGTAGCCATTAGCACCCACCAAGGCTTCTGTTTCCCGCAAAGCTGGTAAACAAAATAGTAGGCCGCGAAGGCGATGTAACTTGCTACGATCACTTGATTAGCTTGGGGCCGACCGACTGTAGCGAACATCAGCACCACAAAAATTACGGTCAGTATTCCCGGTACGAGGTAAGCTTTACTAGTTAAATCTTTACCAGTGGAAATAATTGGAAAAAGCTGGGTGAAGCTAACAGAATCTGGCTGCTTTAATTGCGTGTGGTTGTGGTAGTTCGTCGCCGAAGGCAACGGTGTAATTTGGTTCACTGTCGTCGCCGGAGTCAGTGAAGTATACTCGTATTCAAAAATGTATTGTGGCCCATCAGCACCTAGAGAAATGCGATCGCCTGGGTGCAATTCCTGACATTCATATAAGCGTTGTCCATTCAAATAAGTGCCATTAGCACTATTCAAGTCACAAAGCACCCAGCTAAATTTGCTATCCGGGGATAGAGAGAGGGGACGAACCACTGCATGACGACGAGATACCATTCGGTACATCATGGCATCCAAGACAACTTGGCAGCTGGGGTCGCGTCCAATTACCATCTCTTTACTGGGGGGCAGCGAGTAGCGAGATTCTGCTCCCAAAGCTGCCCCATTACCAGACACTAGCCGCAGAAATGCATTATGTCTTGCGTTTTTGCCTGTCATCGATAAGAAGTGCGTTTCTAAACTAATTCTTCACATAATTTGGCAGCAGGACTAACCTTAGCCACATTAGCAGCAGCATTGCTAAATCCACTATAGCTTCACTTACTGCTAAGAAATTTAAAATTATTGGTGCAAAATTTCAAATTGTTTCACCTCATGTAAAGAAGTATTCCATCTGCTGAGAGTTTGCCCTAAAACTGACTTGTTAGGCGGATCAATCAGATTGTCTCGATGCTGTACTTTTGACATCGTAGCTGCAAATTAAACCCACTGCAATTTATTAAAAAATAGTATTTTTTACTGCATTTAGTTCCATTTCAAAAATATATAATTTTTAGTCGTCTGTTGTCAGTTGTTTTTGCCAAAGCTCTTTTGGAGTAGGGAGTAGGGGAAGAAACTGTTATGAAGTGAACCAAAAGATTTCTAGTATCTTGTCTCAAACAACTGTAGTCAATTCTGGGTGTTCAATTTTAGTTCCAAGTACTGTGAGGAATTCTGCTAGCCAATGTGGGTGAGCAGGCCAAGCTGGTGCTGTCACCAAGTTACCATCAACTATTGCCCGATCGACAGGGATATTAACATAGATTCCTCCAGCACTCTTGATATCTGGGCTACAAGCAGGGTAGCCAGTACATCTCTTGCCTTGCAGTACATCAGCAGCCGCTAATACCTGCAAGCCGTGGCAGATGGCAGCAATCGGTTTATTCGCTTGGGCAAAGTGACGGGTGATTTCTAGCACCTGCTGATTGAGGCGAAGATATTCTGGTGCCCTTCCTCCAGGAATGACTAAGGCATCGTAGTTTGTGGCTTCTACTTCTGCAAACGTTGCATTTAAAGTAAAATTGTGTCCAGGTTTTTCGCTGTAAGTCTGGTCTCCTTCAAAGTCATGAATTGCTGTCCGCACCATATCGCCAGCTTTTTTGTCGGGGCAAACTGCGTGGATAGTGTGTCCCAGCATTTGCAATGCCTGGAAAGGAACCATCACTTCATAGTCTTCTACATAGTCGCCAACAAGCATCAAAAGTTTCTTTGCAGCCATATATTTGTTACCCTCACTTATTAGTCATCAATAGTTGTTTATAAAGTAAATATTAATTTAGAGTCAGCTTTTTTTGGCGTTAGTTTATATACGAGTTTTTGATACATGACATCAATCACTGTGCTGTCATGTATAATTTCAGAGTGGCAAGTTAACAAAATGTAATGCATCTTACAAGAACATAGTTAATGCCATTAATATCATAGCCTCCACAATTCAGCAGCGCTGCCTTTAGTTGGCTTGGCTGCAAAGCAGGTCGGATAAAAAGTTTGTCTGCATAGATGGGATTGGCGATCGATGTCGTAATTTGTGCCGCAATCTGAGCGCCAGACTAGTCACCTACTAAAATCATACAGTTCGTATTTTGTTGAAGATAGGCGATCGCAAATCAGTACTGCCTATCCTGGGATTTATTGGGTTGCGCTTTGTTTAACCCAATCTACAATTTTTCTTAACTGAACTGTATTGGGATATAGCTGCCAACTCTTGAAGACACGCAAGGGGCGTTTTTCTGTCTTTGAAATTGTCTTATTTTTACTATAATTCCCAACAAATGGATATTCTTAGAAAGAGGAATGTTACATTAACTAAAAAACAGGGAATCCTATATTTAAGAAGCAAACAAATCTATTAGTCAGTTAGACAGGATGAACTTTCAACAGCAAGGCATTCAATCCGATAACAATAGTTCTGTAAACCAAGTGCTAAAAGTTGATGAAGTCAGTAGAAATAGTCAAGAAATTGAACATCAATTAGTAGAGCCAGATTTGAAACAGTTGCAAGATAAAATTTTATTACTTATAGAACGTAATCCTTTACCTTTAATTGAGTGGAATACAGCGTTTCAAGTAATACAATGGAATCCTGCTGCTGAACAACTATTTGGATACAGCAAAAGTGAAGTACTCGGTTGTCAGGTACCAGAAATAATTGTGCCAAAAAGTGAGAGAGTACAGTTCATCAAAATAATGGAGTTATTAATTGAAGAGAAAGTAGGAGGTAATAATCTCAGTAAGAACCTGACAAAACATGGAAGAGTGATTATTTGTGATTGGTGTCACACTCCGATAACTAACGTTGATGGCAAGGTAATTAGTATTGTCTCAACAGTGCAGGATATTACAAAAGTAAAGTCTTTTGAAAGCGCTCTGCGCGAAAACGAAAAGACCTATCAGCAAATTCTTGATGCAATTACAGATATGGTGCTGGTTAAAGGTGCCAAATCTCGAATAATTTGGGCAAATAAGGCATTCCGTGATTATTACGGTATGAATGAAGAACAACTGCAAAATATGATTGATGCACCCTTCAGCGAAGCAGATCATACCCTGCAATATATCAAAGATGATGCTTACGTATTTGAAAGTGGACAGACCCTAGAAATTCCCCAAGAACCAGTAACTCGGTACGATGGCGAAGTACGCCTATTCCATACAATCAAATCTGCTATTCGTAACGAATTAGGTCAAACGATCATGACTGTTGGTGTATCTCGTGATATTAGCGAGCATAAACAAGCCGAGAAAGAACAGGCGAAGTTGTTGGCAATTCTAGAAGCAGCACCAGACTTTATCAGCACTGCTGACTTAACTGGGCGCGTTCTTTACTTTAATAAAGCAGCTCGCAAAATATTAGAACTGGGGGAAAAAGAATCTTTTCAGGAGAGAAATTTGTGCCAAAATCATCCGAAATGGGCAAATGACATTATCCAGAATCAAGGATTACCAGAATCAGTTCGAGTCGGTGATTGGGTTGGGGAAACGGCTCTTTTAAAAGCAGATGGACGAGAAATTCCCATATCCCAACTGATTATTGCTCACAAATCACTTGATGGAAAAGTTGAATATTTTTCGACAATCGCAAGAGATATCAGCGAACTCAAAGCTGCGGAAGAAACTTTAGTACAAAAAGCAGAAGATTTAGAGTGCGCTCTTAAAGAACTCCAAAGCACCCAAGCTCATTTGCTTCAAAGCGAAAAAATGTCCTCTATTGGTCAATTGGTTGCTGGAGTTGCTCATGAAATCAATAATCCTACAAGCTTCATCTACAGCAACATTCAGCCTGCTAACGAATATATTAACGATTTGCTACTTTTGATTGAGCTTTACCAAGAACATTATCCGAATCCAGTCAAGGTCATTCAAGAACAGATAGAAGCCATTGACCTAGAATTTTTAATGGCGGATTTGCCCAAGTTACTCTCGTCAATGAAAATGGGGGCAGACCGAATTAAACAAATTGTTCTTTCATTGCGAAATTTCTCCCGTATGGATGAAGCGGAATGTAAAGCCGTCGATATTCACTTAGGTATTGACAGTACTTTAGTAATTCTAGAACATCGCCTCAAGGCACAACATAACCGTCCAGCAATTGAAATTATCAAGGAATATGGCAAGCTACCTTTAGTAGAATGCTATGCAGGCCAGCTCAATCAAGTTTTTATGAACATTCTGGTTAATGCTTTAGATGCATTAGAACAACGGGATGCAAAGCGGTCTATTGAACAGATGCAAGAAGCACCAAGTACTATCCGTATTTATACACAACTATCTTCTCAAGGAAAAGTCGTGATTCGGTTTGTTGATAATGGAGCAGGAATACCAGAGAATATACTAAAAAGATTGTTTGATCCCTTCTTTACGACTAAGCCAATAGGTATAGGTACAGGGTTAGGGTTGTCAATTAGCTATCAGATTATAGTAGAGAAGCATAAAGGAAAACTTACGTGTTTATCAATACCAGAACAAGGGGCTGAGTTTCAAATTGAGATTCCTATTAGCTTGCCTTTAGGAGATTAAGAAGACGAGAATTCAACAATTACGATCGAATGGTAAATTAAAGCAGATGAAATTCTGCGATCGCTCTCTTAAAGTTTTTGTTTTCATGTCCTGGCTGGCTGAGTTTAATCAAAGCAAAACGCTGTAAAGGCGTTAAAGCTGCCCAATGTTGCTGTGTCAGGGTTACACCTATTTCTTGAGCTTTTTCCTGAAGGCTAGCTGGTACAGTAGCAGAGTCTAGCCATGCAGGATGAGGCTCAATGGGCAATTTTGTCGCTGGTATACCTGTGCGTTGTATGATTAATTGCTCGATATGCTCGTGGTAAGATTGAATTTCCGTTTCTGTAGTGCAAGGTAATTCGACTAAAGCTTGCCGTTCATCTGTCGTCATTTGATTCCAGTCAGGCAGTTTTAGCTTGATGCCACAGGTATCTAATTTACAACGCACCTGCATGGGGATACAACGCAGAGAATCAACAAAGTCTGCTTCAAATTGAAAAAAATCTGTCATAAGAAAGTATTTAAAATTAGCTCATTATACAGTTGCCTGTTGCCTCCTGCCTCCTTCAATTAACTTGCATCTTTAGAATTACTGAGACGAATTATCAAATAACTAATTGATAAGGCAAGAATAGCTACACCTAAACCAATTATATCAAGACCTCCAATTTTTTCTAAGTCAAGAATAATAATTTTTCTGGCAACAGCAATTAAAGAAGTGACAATCACTAATTCAACTTGAAAAACGTGTCTTCTTAAATAGGCTGTAATATTTTCTAGAATTTCTAAGGCAATTAAAATATTTAAAAATAAACCGAAAACTTTATACAGGGTTGTGTTAAACTTCCCATAAGGTATTGTAAATAATTCTTTAAAAATAAAGATTCCTAAATCTGCGATCGCTACCAAAATTACGACCACCATAAAAATAGATAGAACTTTAGAAACTAGCACTTCTATGTTTTCAATGATGTGCATGAAGTTCTCATCTTTGGTAGCTCCTAGAATTCGCCTCACTAGTTTTTTCATCTGCTGCACCTGGTTCTAAAATAAAAGAAAATCCTATAGATAAATCTAGAGGATTAAAGTAATTCGTAATTCGTAATTCGTAATTCGTAATTCAGTTTTGCAACTCTTACACATATAAAATAACTTACCATTTCCGTTTGTCAAACCTCTTGTTACTAGAGATTGTGACCCCTTAGATATAGTAATTGGTAACAGCCAAAACTAGAGAGTTATAAAAAATGATAATAACTATTGACTATTGATTATTGACGAAATTACCTATTGCTGATTAAAAATTACCAGTTTCGAGCTACACTTTGCAACTTACCATTGTGAGGACTGGAGTTGATAATCTTTGATGGGAACTTCCACCGAAATTGGTATCAACTGCACAGCACAGGCTTTTAATTCTGGTTGCAGCGAATCGGGGCAAGATTCTGGATGGGTGAGGGCGTTGGCTTCGGCATTATCTGCCCACAGCGAACCCCAGTGCATAGGGACAAAAACTGTACCAGGCGCGATCGCTTTTGTCACTTTAGCAGGAAACTTCGCTTTACCCCGACGCGATCGCACTTCTATATACATACTATCGACAATACCCAAGCGAGCAGCATCACGGGGATGAATTTCGATAAACGGTTCGGGATGCATTTTGCAAATTTTTTCAATTCGACCAGTACGTGTCTGCGTATGCCAATGTCCGTAAAGTCGTCCATTAGTTAGCACAAACGGATAATCTGGGTCTGGCGGTTCTGCCAATCCCTTGGAGTAATATGCCCCAAATCGAGCGCGTCCATCAGGAGTGTGGAAGCGGAGATTGGTGTAGAGGCGTTTGGAGTTAAGAGTGAGGAGTGAGGAGTTAGGAGTTGAAGATTCTAATTCATAACTCCTAACTTTTAACTCATAACTTTTTTCTGGATGAGGCCATTGAGTTGGGCCTTGCGTCTGTAATTGCGTGTGACTGAGGCCTGTCATATCGCAGGGGCGATTTTTAGTTAGTTTGACAAACTCAGCATAAACTTCCGCAGAGTCAGCAAAGGCAAATTCTCTCTCAAAACCTAATCTACGTCCAACTTCGGCAAAAATTTCCCAATCGGCTTTCGCTTCTCTTGGCGGTTGGCGAAATGCTGAACACAGAGTTACCACTCGTTCGGAATTTGTCATCACGCCAGTTTTTTCACCCCACTGGGCTGCTGGTAGCAAAACATGAGCGTAGGCAGAGGTTTCTGTAGGATAATATGCGTCTTGGTAAATAGTGAAAGGCGATCGCAACAACGCCTTTTTAGTCCGTTCTAAATCTGGCATACTTACGGCGGGATTAGTAGCTGCAATCCACAGTAACTCTACAGCATCATTTTCCAACCCAGTAATCATGTCCCAAGCAGTCAAACCAGGATTCGGCGAAATCTGTCCCGGCTTAAGTCCCCAAAACTCCTCAACTTCTGCACGGTGCTGCGGATTTTTCACCGCCCGATAACCCGGTAATAAATGCGCCAAACCTCCGGCTTCCCGTCCTCCCATCGCGTTCGGCTGGCCAGTGAGGGAAAAAGGGCCAGCCCCAGGTTTGCCAATTTGTCCAGTCATCAGGTGCAGGTTAATGATCGTTCTTACCTTGGCTGTTCCTTCTGAGGATTGATTTACACCCATTGACCATAAAGACAGTACGCGCTGCGATTCACCCCAATAGCGAGCTGCTGTTTCTAAATCTTCAATCCTGATTCCACATTGACGAGCCACCACTTCTGGCGGATAATGGCGAATCACCTCAGCATAAGCAGGAAAGTTGCTGGTGCAGTCGTCCATGAACATCGTATCGATGTAATTCCAGCGCATTAATAAGTGAGCGATGCCGTTTAACAAGTCGATATCTGTACCAGGACGAATGGCTAAATGCAAATCAGCGGCTTCTGCGGTTGGTGTGCGACGGGGATCAACCACAATCATTTTGACTTTGCGGTTCTTTTTGTGATATTTTTCCAGTCGATTGAAAACGATGGGGTGACATTCGGCTGTATTAGTACCAATTAAAAATGCACAGTCGGTTAACTCCAAGTCTTCGTAACAGCATGGAGGCCCATCTGCGCCAAAGCTTTGAATGTAGCCAGACACCGCACTAGACATACATAAGCGAGAGTTGGCATCAAAATTATTAGTACCCAGACAGCCTTTCATGAGTTTCTGGGCTATGTAATAATCCTCAGTTTGGAACTGACCAGAACCATACATACATAAAGCTTCTGGCCCTTGAGTGAAGCGGATAGTTTGAATGCGTTTGGCGATCAGATCGAAAGCTTCATCCCAACTAGCGCGGCGAAATTCTCGATCTAAGGAGTCTCGCACCATTGGGTAATGTAATCTATTTTTATCTAAAGATTCTGCGATCGTTGCACCTTTGATGCAAACCATTCCCTGACTGGATGGATGGGTTTTATCGCCGCGCACCCGCCAAGTTGGATTTCCTTGGCTATCTCGATTAGTTGCTTTGCCAAGTTGGGCTGGGGGTGAAACTTCTAGTCCACAGCCAACACCACAGTAGGGACAGAGAGTTTTGGTAAATTCACTCATGGCAGTTGTACTTGTTATTTTGATTTCTGCAACCTCAGATTTAGCGAAAGTTTGAGAAATTTGTGTGTTACGCAAAAACTCTTATTCCTTTGCGTTCTTGGCGGTTCGTTTTTTCATAATTTTTTTAACGAACCGCAGAGACGCAGAGAGCGCAGAGAGAAGAAAAGGAGATTTTCTGGAATTAGGATTGTTATGGAAGGATGAAGTGTAAAGTTACCTAATTCAGATTTGATAGTTAATTATTCTTCAGTTAGGAAGATAGGGTTTTTCGTTGCGGTTTCTGGTAATTCACTTTCAAATGTAGCGGCAAAGGAACCTTGTGGTTCTTTGAGGAAGAAGGCACACATAAAGGCGCAGACTAGTGCGGCTAAACCCATTGTGGAAAATAGGGTTGGGGCGTCAGTTAAGCTGAAAATTGTCAGGTAAACTACGCCGCCAAAATTACCGTAAGCTCCCACATTACCGGCTATTTGTCCAGTGGCTTCTTTTTTAATTAGGGGGACGATGCTGTAGGTTGCACCGCAGCCAGCTTGGGCAAAGTAAGCGGCTAACATTGTGACTGCGATCGCTACTGGAATCGGCCAGCTACTACTAATAAAATGTGCCATCAAATAACTAACACCAATGCCAGCACTGATAATTGTCATTGTCCACTTACGGGAGTTAAATTTATCAGAAATTAAGCCCCCACTAGGACGAGAAATCAAATTTAAGAATGGATAGGTAGCGGCAATCATCCCAGCGGCAACATGTTCTAAAGCAAAGGTTTTTTCAAAGAATGCTGGGAGCATGGACACGGCTGCCAGTTCGCTACCAAAGTTAGTTATATAAGTGAATTCGAGTAAGGCTACTTGACCAAATTGGAAGCGTTCGGATGGAGCGTAAGTTTTTTTACCAGTTAGAAGTTCTCGGTTTACCTTCCAAGCTTGGTAACTTTGGTAAGCAAACAATCCTGCTAATAGTAACCAAGTCAGATACATTTGGCTCAAAGTTAGGAAGTGAATATTCTTTTGTTCCAAACGCCAAGCCAATAAACCCAAGGCGAAAATTAAACCAAAATTTGAGACAATCATCGCCCAGAAGCTTTTAATGCTGGTTACTTCTAGAGAACCATTTTTCTTAGGTTTTTTGTAGACTTTACCTGTGGGCGTATCTTGGACGTTGTTGTAATAAATGACGCCGTAGATAGCTGCAATAATCCCTGTAAATGCGATCGCAAATCGCCAGTTAGAAGCACCACCAGCGAAAAAGCTTGTAGAAACTGCAATCATCGGTAAGGCAAATTCTGCGCCAAAAGCCCCAAAGTTGCCCCAACCTCCATAAATACCTTGAGCAATTCCCATCTCCTTCGGCTGGAACCATTCGGACACCATACGAATACCCACAACAAACCCAGATCCGACAATTCCCATCAGCAAGCGACTGATGACTAGTTGATTAAAATCTTGTGCTAGCGCCGTTGCCAAACAAGGAACAACCGCAAACATTAGCAGCATTGAGTAGGTGATTCTGGGGCCAAAACGATCCAGAAGCATCCCAATAATTAGTCGTGCGGGAATTGTCAGGGCGAGGTTACAGATGCCTAAAGTTTTGATTTGTTCTGGCGCTAGATGTAGTTCTCTGCCAATGGTTGTAGCGAAGGGGGCAAAGTTAAACCAACAGACAAAGGTGAGAAAGAAAGCAAACCAAGTCTGATGTAAGATCCGGTAGCGATCGCTAAACGAAAATAAGTTTTTAAGCATTGCAATCTTTCTAATTGAATAAAATAGGGAGAAGAGGTAGCCGAAGTTGAGCCTTAAAGGTTGAAGGTTAAGCCTTTAAGGTCGAAGATTAAGTCTTAAAGTTTGAAGGTTAAGTCTTAAAGTTTGAAGGTTAAGTCTTAAAG